>CALKXS010000117.1 GCA_938003745.1 uncultured Algibacter sp. | reverse complement strand
AATATATGAAATGGTATAATAATGAACGATTACATTCGTCTTTGGACTACAAAACTCCAGCAGAAAAAGAATTAGAAATCAGAGAAAAAAATTATAAAAAAGTGGCTTAGGAATTTATACCAAATTTATTAGGTAGTCCAGTACTACATGATTACAACTATAGCAATGGTAAGTGTATCCAGATTTCTCACAGCCTTTAGTTGAACCACATTTAGTACAAGTAAAATCATTTGACCATTTCATAGCTGCCAAATAAGCCTTAAAAGAATCATCATTTGGTAATTCTTTGATAAAGTTTAGTATGCTTTATCCTTCTATAACTTTCATAAACTCTAATTTTAGTGACTTAAAATACAGAAATTAAATGACTAACTTAGTAATCCTTTTCTAAAGTGTCTTCAGAAACTTTTACTTAGAATTATTTGATTATTGCAGGCTCAACCCATTTAAATTGGAATGAGTTTTCTGGAATTTTCATACGTTCTGCAATACGTGTCATTCTAGAAGGAAGCTTCATCAGGTAATCTCTAGCTTTTTCAGCTTCTTCATTAAGATTTCCTATTTTATCAATTTCCCAACGTTTAATAAGTTTTTCTAAAATATCAATGTAATCCATAGAAGTGTAAACCCCAATACGTTGTGCTGTATTAGAAAATTCTTCAAAAGCAGATCCTATTTTCCCACCAGTTTCTCTTAAAAAGTGCGCTGGCATGATGATTTTTTGTTTCATCATATAATGAAAAGCCATCATCATTTGGTTAGCGTCTACTTCAAAAATACGTTCTACAAATTCTGAGTATGCATGATGGTGTCTCATTTCATCTCCAGAGATAATTTTACACATTTTAGACAAACGTTTGTTCCCAGCATCTTTAGCCAATTTGGCAACACGATTATGCGAAACGTAAGTTGCTAATTCTTGAAAACTAGTATATACAAAGTTTTTGTATGGGTCTCTGTCTGTACCAATATCAAATCCGTCTGCAATTAAATGTTGTGTTGTGATTTCTATTTCGCGCATGTTTACACGACCAGAAAGGTATAGGTATTTGTTAAGAACATCACCATGTCTGTTTTCTTCTGCAGTCCATTGGTGTACCCATTTAGACCATCCGTTTTGCCTATTTACTTGGTCTACTCCTTCAACATCCATTAACCAAGATTCGTAAGTAGGTAGTGCTTCTTCTGTAATCATATCACCAACCAAAACAACCCAAAAATCATAAGGTAAATCTTTAGCTAATTCCCTAATTTCTCTAACATCTTCAAAAAACGCCTCAGTATTAGTTTCAGAATCAGGCAAAAAATCTGTTGGTTGCCATATTTTTTCAACAGGAATTAAATATTTTTCAACTAATGCATCAATGTCTTTTTCCAAAAACTGCATCACCTCAAATCTCTTATTCTTTAAAGCCATTTTGTACTGTTTTAATATTTTATATGTTTTGTAATAGTGGTTTCAATACTATTAATAATGTCTTGCCTGTTAACAAAGGTACTAACTTTTAAAGGCTTATGTACTGTAAAAGTGATGTGAGTTCCCAATCCCATCGGGAATTTCCCGTAACGCACTGTTTTCCAGCTGTTATTTATAGTAATTGGAACAACTAAAGCCGAAGGGATTTTTTTTAATAAAATTTCTAAGCCTTTAGTTTGAAAAGGTTTTGGTTCACCTGTTTTGCTTCGTGTTCCTTCAGGGAAAATTACGGCTGCACGATTTGTTTTTTCTATACTTTCGGCAAATTTCATAATTGCAGGAAGCGATTGTCTAGGGTTTTTTCTATCTATGGCTACAGATCCACCATGGCGTATGTTGTAAGATACACTAGGAATGCCTTTTGCTAATTCTATTTTGCTAATAAATTTAGGGTGATGTTTGCGCATGTACCAGATAATAGGCGATATGTCATACATGCTTTGGTGGTTAGCAACAATAATAAGGGGCTGGTCTGTGCTTATCTCATGTGGATTATCAAAAGTAAAACGTGTACCTAAAATATTTAAGCATCTCATTAAGCAAAATTGCAAAGCATCAACACTTTTTTTTAGTGTAGAGTATCCAAAAACACGAAAACAAAATGCTTGTATAGGATGAAATATTAATATGCAAAGTAAAAATGCTAATGCATATAGAACGGTAAGTGGGTAGGACAATATATTTAACATGTCCCAAAAATAAGGAAAAACTTAAATTTAATATATAGCTATGCAGATGTTATTTTCACATTCTACACTTGTTGGTGGAGTCGTAACTGCACAATCTGAAGCAATGCTCCAATTTATATTGAAATCCTGTTCGTATTGGTTGTATACTTCAACCAAATCTTCTAGTTTATTTGTGTCTATAGATGTAGAATATACTAAATAAGTCCACGGACCTCCACAAGGCTTACTTCCAAAAGCAATAAACTTACAAGTTATATTATCTCCGCAAGTAGACGTATTTGCTAATCTTTCTATTTCCGTTTTCATATTGTCCAATTTGGTTTGTTCTTCTTCTTGGGTTAAAGCTCTTTCATCTTCATCACATTGAAATGCAACCAATGATAAGCAAACTATAAAAACTAAAGGTAAAAACTTTTTCATCGTATTTGGGTTTTATTTATAGATGGTGTTTTATTAAAAAGGTTGCGTAGCGGCATAAAAAAACCACGATAAAAATCGTGGTTTAGTATATTTTAAAACGTTATTAAGTTCTAACAATGTGCATTATAGGCATCCATAAGGTTTTCTGCAATTAACTCAGCAGGTCTTCCTTCAATATGATGACGCTCAAGCATGTGTACTAACTCACCGTCTTTAAATAATGCCATACAAGGAGAACTTGGAGGAAATGGAATCATGTGTCCACGAGCAGCATCAACAGCCTCTCTATCAACACCTGCAAAAACAGTAGTAATATTATCTGGACGTTTTGTATTCTCTAAACTCATTCTAGCCCCTGGACGCGCATTAGCTGCTGCACACCCACATACCGAATTTACAACAACTAAAGTAGTTCCTGATTTTGCTAAAGCAGCTTCAACAGCTTCGGCAGTTTGTAATTCTTCAAAACCAACTTTTGTCAAATCTTCACGCATTGGTTTTACTAATTCTGCTGGATACATATCTTGTAAATTTTTTAATTTTAAAATTAATACTTTGCAAAGTTAGTCAAAAATCATGCAAAAATTCTTTGGGCGTCCCCTTAAAACGCTTATGGCGTTATAAGGTCAGGCTATCCGTTATATCTTTTTTGCACAAAATATTTTAGTTAATCAATAAAAAATAAGTGTTTTCGGCTAGTTCGCGACTATTTATAATAGTAAGTGATGCACAAAAAAGGATGCCACTACTATCCTTTACGCGGGGCATCTGCAATTGGCAATCATCCGCCTAAAAGTCAGTTATCTATTTATAAACAACCCATTATTTTATTTAGTAAAAACAGCAACTGTAACAAATACTACAAAAATTCAACTAACAATAGTATATTTGAACATAAAAAATAAGTAAAGTACATGAGTTTTTCAAAATGGATAGGTGGTGCATTAGGGTGGTCTTTTGGAGGTCCAATAGGTGCCATAATAGGCTTAGCATTAGGTAGTGTTGTAGATTCTTTTGCTAACGGTAAAGAGAGTCCGTTTGTAAGTCAAGGACAACAACGAGGACAAAGACAAACCACATATAGAACACAATCAAGGCAACGCGTACAAACAGAATCTGGAGATTTTGAAGTTAGTCTGCTTATTCTAGCATCCATAGTTATAAAAGCAGATGGTAAACAAGACCAACGTGAGTTAGATTACGTACGTCAACAATTTGTTGGTATGTATGGAAAAGATCGTGCAAATCATGCTTTTAAATTGTTTAAAGGTATAAATAGTCAGGATAATATTTCTACAAGACAAGTGTGTTTACAAATTAAACAAATGATGGATCATGCTTCGCGTTTACAGTTGATGCATTTCTTATTTGGAATTGCTAAAGCTGATGGTACAGTAACCGAGGATGAAGTAAAGCAAATTTATACTATAGCCGGATATTTAGGGATAAGTTCCCGAGATTATGATAGTATAAAAGCTATGTTTTACAATAGTAAAGACAATGCTTATAAAATTCTAGAGATAGAAAAAGATGCTACTGTAGATCAAATTAAAAAAGCATATCGTACTATGGCTAAAAAATATCACCCAGATCGTGTTATTCACTTAGGTAAAGATCACCAAAAAGGAGCAGAAGAAAAGTTTAGGCAAATGCAAGATGCTTATGAAAAGTTACAGAAGGAGTTGAGGTTTTAATTTGTTTTTATCACTACTTAGAGATGATGAATCTATTTTAATTTGTAATAAATTTAAGACAATACATAATGAAAAACATTTTCGACTTAAACGAAACTAATAAAGTTATTAATAGAATAAATAAACTTCATGTAACAACAAAGCCATCTTGGGGAAAAATGAGTGCAGATCAAATGTTGGCGCATTGTAATGTAACTTACGAAATGGCATTTGAGGATAAACATAAAAAGCCAAACGGGTTTGTAATGTTTATGCTTAAATTATTTGTTAAGAACACGGTTGTTGGAGATAAACCATATAAAAAGAATAGTAAAACAGCTCCTCAGTTTTTAATTGCAGATGCTAGGAATTTTGAAATTGAAAAAGAACGACTAATAAACTATTTGAAAAAAGCACAAAGTTTAGGTGAAAATCATTTTCATGGAAAAGAATATCATTCTTTCGGGAAGTTAACAAAGCAAGAATGGAATATTATGTTTTATAAACATTTAGACCACCATTTAACTCAATTTGAAGTCTAAAATTGGATAAATAGAAAACTAACTAAATTATTAATATCTAGTTGGTCTTCTATTTAATTTAAAAGTGATTTTTAAAGAGAAAGCACTTCTTTACCTGTATAAACTTTTGTGTTGCCAGCTTTATCAAAAATCATGACTAATTTTTCTTCAGAATTTAAATAAACTGATGACAATTTCCACCCGTCAGTTTCAGATGCTTCTAGTAAACATTTACGAACGTCAGGATTGTTAAGGTTTAAAGCTGAGCTTTTAATAATGTCTGCTTTTGCGTTAAATGAAAGTAAAAGTATAGCTGCTACTGTCAATAATTGTAATTTTTTCTTCATAGGAATAACTTTAGAGGGTTAAAAAATTTGTACCCCAAGGTTATAACATAATCTCTTAATTCTTGAATATAATAGTTGATTGTGAGTTATTTACCGTTAAATTAACACTTTTACCTAAAATTAATGCTCGATTATCCTTGGCATGTCCAGCATGCATACCAAAAGCAATTGGGAAATTGTAGTCTTTTAAAACATCTAAGATTAATTGTTCAATAGAGCTTCCCCATGGCGTAGTGTTCTTTTTAACTTTAGTAAAATCACCAATAATAAGGCCTTTACAGTTTTCAAAGTATCCAGCACGTTTTAAGCTTTGTAGCATACGGTCTATATGATATTTATATTCACCAATTTCTTCGATAAACAAAATTTTACCAGAAGTATCTATGCTCGTGTTAGATCCAAGCATGGTGTGCAAAATAGTTAAGTTACCACCTGTTATGGGAGCAGAAACAGTTCCTAGTTTATTGTATTTAGAGGCTTTTAAGGTGTAACTTGTAGGTGTGCCAAAAAGTGCGTTCTTAAATGTAGAAATTGTTTCTTTTATAGTTTCGGTATCATCTTGTAAATTTGTGCACATCATAGCGTGTATAGATTGGAATCCCAAAGTATGCACTTGATTATGTAATGCTGTAATATCAGAATAGCCAATAATCCATTTCGGATTCACTTTAAACTTAGAATAATCCAATTTATCTAAAATTCTAACAGCTCCATAGCCACCTCTAGCACACCAAATAGCGCTAATTTTAGGATTGTCTAACGCATTTTGAAAATCTTCACAACGTTCATCATCGGTTCCAGCAAAATGACGTCCTTGATTAAAAACATGATCTCCAACTACGGCGTGCAATCCCCAGCTTTTTAAAAGTGATTTGGCGCGTTCAATTTCTGCTATTCTATTTTTTAAAATTCCAGAAGGCGCAACAATTGCTACAGTATCGCCAGTTTTTAAATATAGTGGTTGTTTCAAAGCTAAATCCTTTTTTTGTGAATCTGCATTTTGTGCAGATGCGAATTGTATTCCGAAAAACAAAACGGTACAAAACAACGTTGAAATTAGTAGGTTTTTTGACATAATTGTAAATGTACATTTTTTTTCTAAATAGCTATCAAAATGCTTACTTTTACGGCTTCAAAATGACCCGTCATTACGAGTGAAACGAAGTAATCTGTTTATTTAATCATAATTATTTAAAAGATTACCGTAGTCGTATCTCTTTCGCAATGGCAATACAATAAATTTTACATTGATGAACACACCAAAAAGATATACCATTACAACCGCTTTACCTTACACTAACGGTCCAATACATATTGGCCATTTAGCGGGAGTATATGTGCCAGCAGATATTTATGCACGTTTTTTACGTTTAACAGGGAATGATGTGCTTTTTATAGGCGGAAGTGATGAACATGGTGTGCCAATTACTATAAAAGCTAAGAATGAAGGAGTGTCACCTCAAGATATAGTAGATAAATATCATGAGATTATAAAAAAGTCTTTCGTAGATTTTGGTATTACTTATGATAATTATTCACGTACATCGGCTTCAATTCATCATGAAACAGCTTCAGAGTTTTTTAAGACGTTAAATGAAAAAGGTGAGTTTATAGAAGAAACTACAGAGCAATTATATGATGCAGAAGCTAAACAGTTTTTGGCAGATCGTTTTGTAGTAGGAACATGTCCAAAGTGTGGAAATGAAGAAAGCTATGGTGATCAATGTGAAAATTGTGGAACAAGTCATAATGCAACAGATTTAATAAATCCGAAATCTGCATTAACAGGAAATGTCCCAATATTAAAAGAAACAAAACATTGGTTTTTACCATTAGATAAACATGAAGCTTTTCTAAAAGAATGGATTTTAGAAGGACATAAAAAAGATTGGAAGCCAAATGTATACGGACAATGCAAATCTTGGATTGATGATGGTTTACGCTCTCGTGCAGTAACCAGAGATTTAGATTGGGGTATTCCTGTACCGGCAGAAGGCGGAGAAGGAAAGGTGCTTTATGTTTGGTTTGATGCTCCAATAGGTTACATCTCATCAACTAAAGAATGGGCAGCACACGAAGGAAAAGATTGGGAGCTATACTGGAAGGATAAAGACACTAAATTAGTGCACTTCATAGGAAAAGATAATATTGTTTTTCACTGTATTATTTTCCCAGCAATGTTAAAAGCAGAAGGGTCTTATATTTTACCTGAAAACGTACCAGCAAATGAGTTTTTAAATTTAGAAGGTAACAAGCTTTCTACATCTAAAAATTGGGCGGTTTGGTTACCAGAATATTTAATTGATTTCCCCGGTCAGCAGGATGTATTACGTTACGCATTAACAGCAAATGCTCCAGAAACAAAAGATAACGATTTTACTTGGAAAGATTTTCAAGCAAGAAATAATAATGAGTTGGTTGCCATTTTTGGTAATTTTATTAACCGTGTTGTGGTTTTAACCAATAAGTATTACGAAGGCGCTATTCCTGCTCCTGTAGACTTGTTACAAGTAGATCAAGAAACATTGGCAGCTATAAAAGCATATCCAGATGTTATTGCTAGTTCTATTGAGCGTTACCGTTTTAGAGAAGCGGGACAAGAGCTTATGAACTTAGCTCGTTTAGGTAATAAATATTTAGCAGATGCAGAACCTTGGAAAGTTATTAAGGTTGATGAACAGCGTACAAAAACTATTATGTATGTGGCGCTTCAAATAGCTAGTGCCCTAGCAACATTAAGTGAGCCATTTTTACCATTTACTTCAGATAAACTTCGTGGAATCTTGGCTATAGAAAAAAATGAATGGAATGAAGTTACTACTAAAGATGTATTAATTCCTGCAGGGCATAAAATAGAAAAAGCAGAACTGTTATTTTCTAAAATTGAAGATGTAACTATTCAAGCGCAATTAGACAAGTTAGAAGCTAGTAAGAAAGCAAACGAAATAGCAAGCGCTGTTGTAGAACCTCAAAAAAGCACAATTACTTTTGACGATTTCACGAAATTAGATATGCGTGTTGGAACTATTATAGAAGCCGAAAAAATGCCGAAAGCTAAAAAACTTTTAGTTTTAAAAGTAGATACAGGTATAGATGTTAGAACTATTGTTTCTGGTATCGCAGAAAGTTTTACTGCTGAAGAAGTGGTAGGGAAACGCGTTACTGTTTTAGTAAACTTAGCACCAAGAGCTTTACGTGGAGTAGAGAGTGAAGGTATGATTTTAATGACTGAAACCCCTGATAATAAATTGGTGTTTGTAAATCCAGATGATTCTAGTGTTGGAAATGGGCTACAAATAAGTTAATCTTTTTAAAAAATAAACGATTACTTGATAAAACAAAATATCATTAAGCAAGTAGTAGACATTTAAGTTCAAGTAGATATAAATCAAATTGTAAATTTTTCTAAGTATAATGATGAAATTAAATCGTTTTACTTTCAAATGTTAATGATGATTTTGTTTTAAAATATATAAAAAAATCCCTGATTTATATTTGGATGATATCGATTATAAAGCTTGTACTTTTGAATTTTTATTAAGTATTTTAGAGGATAGCTTGTTTTATATTATCAGAAGCGGAAAATTTTAGAAGTATTTAAGAATAGTTAGAGAGATAAGGAGAAAATATTAGTCAATAGAATTTATGCTTAAGAATTATTTTGCAGATTAGCTAAAGCAGACTTGTTTTTGAATGTAATAATTTTATAAATTAATAGACTGATTAATCATGCAAGAAACATTCACAGAGTTTACTACAAATGCTATTTTAAAAATAGGAGATCAATCGCTTTTAGAAACATATAAAGAACCTAGACAACCGGATTTATATACCTTTATAAGAACCAATGATTTTAAAGCAGAAATTGTTGTAGATAGTATTCCGTATAGTATAGAACCTAACAGTATTTTAGCATTAACTACCGTTCAGTATTTTCAATTTATAGAAGGGGAAGATTTAGTGGTGTATCAATTTAATAGAGAGTTCTATTGTATTAAAGACCATGATCAAGAAGTTAGTTGTGCAGGTTTACTGTTTTTTGGAAATGTACATATTCCAGTTATAGATTTAAGTGTAGACCAACAAAGAAAGTTTAAAACGTTACATGAAGTTTTTATAGATGAGTTTGAAACGAAAGATACTATTCAAGCAGAAATGTTGCGTATGCTTATGGCGCGTTTCATTATAATAAGTACACGTTTATTAAAAGCCAAAGAAGGTTTTGTAGAAGCTACTAAGAATACTAAAGTTGATTTATTAAGAGCGTTTAATTTACTTGTTGAAGAGCATTTTAAAAAAGAGCATAGCGTGTCTTTTTATGCTGACAAGCTATATAAATCGCCAAAAACATTATCTAATACTTTTGCTAAATTAAATACAAGTCCGTTACATGTTATTCATGAGCGTGTTGTTCTTGAGGCAAAACGATTATTGATCTACACAGATAAAACAGCTAAAGAAATAGCTTATGAAGTGGGTTTTGAAGACTCTTCACATTTAAGTCGATTATTCAAAAAACATACCCAATTATCACCTTCAGATTTCAAAAAACAACTTAAAAACTTCGTTTAGGGAAAAATTGATATCTTTTAAGGTATTCTTGTCATTCTATTACTTTTAGATTTGATTCATATTTGTACTGTATAATTAAAACAACAGTATTATGAATTTAAAACATATATCAATATTTAATTTAATCGAAATATTCAGAGGAAAAAGAAGAAGTGTTATTAACACTATAAGTCCAAAAACACATTGTGAGTATAACCATATTTCAGATTTCTATTGTGAAGCTGAAAGACCATTTGTTACGCATAATTCAACAGGTTTAAATTAATAAGGGAAGAATCGACAGAATTAAAGGAAAAGTATGCATGGTATATTTCTTATAACGATTGTATATTTGTACCAGAAATTATAAACAATAAAACAATAAAATAAATTTTTTAATTATGAGCACATTTAATGTTCCAACAAGAGAAGAAGTAAGCGAAAGTAACCAAGCCATTTTTGATAATTTAAACAAAGCTTTAGGTTTTGTGCCTAATATATATGCTGCTATGGCGCATTCAAAAACAGCTTTAGGAGACTATTTACAATTTTCCAATTCAAAAACATCATTAACGGGAAAAGAAAAAGAAGTTGTTGATTTGGCAATTAGTCAAGTAAACGGATGTAGATACTGTCAATCCGCACATACTGCTATAAGTAAGATGAAAGGTTTAACAGAAGATCAGATTTTAGAGTTAAGGCAAGGAAATGCGTCTTGGGATTCTAAATTGAATGCTTTAGCTAACATTTCTAAAGAAATTGCAGAGACAAGAGGTCAAGTAAGTGAGGCAACTAAAACAGCTTTTTATAACGCAGGTTATACTAAAGAAAACTTGGTAGACCTAGTTTTAGCTGTAGGTATGATTACGGTAACAAATACCTTTCACAACTTAACAGATGTAGCTATTGATTTTCCTGTAGCACAAGCCATTTAATTTTTTAAACAAAAAAGAATAAAACCGAGCGAAATGCTCACAAATTTTAAGACCATGAAAAAAGTAGTATCAATTTTAGTAATCGCATTAACGTTCGTTTTCAATTCTAACGCACAAGATAAAGCTGTAAAAGTTATTTCTTTAGAGCAAACAAAAGGAGAGTTTACTCAAAAAGCACTAACAGTAGATGCTGGAACATATGTATTTGAAGTAGCCAATAATGATGCGGCAAAAGAAGTAGGTTTAGTTTTAATAAAGAAAGGTGCAGATGCTTCAAACCCAAAAAATCATATCAAAACTGCTTATGTTACAACTGTAGTAAAAAAAGGTAAAACACAAAAAACTCAAGCTACAACATTAGCTAAAGGTGAGTATGTATATTTCTGTCCATTAAACCCAACTCCACAATATACGTTGACAGTTCAGTAGTATTTTAAGGATTTAGTTAATAGCAATAAAAAGCTACTCTTTTAAGGGTAGCTTTTTTATTTTAAAAAAATAAGATGACTTTTGAATCCAGTAATAGAATTCTGTAACTTTACAAAAAACGAAAAATCATGTTATCAAAAACTATAGAAGACGTATTAAATACACAAATAAAAATTGAAGCTGAATCTTCTCAAATATATTTAGCCATGGCATGTTGGGCAGAAGTAAAAGGATTAGAAGGTGTTTCTAACTTTATGTATGCACAATCTGATGAAGAAAGAGAACACATGTTAAAACTTGTAAAGTTTGTAAATGAGCGTGGTGGACATGCTAAAATTTCTCAATTAGCAGAGCCAAGTGTCGATTTTATATCTTTTAAAGCTATGTTTGAAAAATTGTTAGAGCATGAGATTTTTGTATCTCAAAGCATTAATGAATTAGTGCATATCGCATTACAAGAAAAAGACTATGCTACACATAATTTTTTACAGTGGTATGTTGCTGAGCAAATAGAAGAAGAAGCTGTTGCACGTACTATTCTTGATAAAATAAACCTTATTGGAGATGATAAAGGAGGTCTTTATCTTTTTGATAGAGATATAGCAAACATAACCGTTACTTCAGCATCAAATACTGGCTTACAATAAGTTTAACACTTAAGTTTATTTAGATTTAATAAAAACAGCTTATTTTTGCATCGTTATCTAAATTTTAGATTCTGTTTTGGGTAAAAAAAAGAAGGAAAAAGCAATTAAAGAGCTGCAACGTATAGGTATTATTACTTCTGATAGAGTAAAAACTAGTTGTTGTAAAAAGTTTAAAAAAGGAGAAAACAAACGTTGTAAAAAATGTCCTTGTTTTGATTTGCTTAAAAAAGTTGCATAATCATTATTGTAATTTTTAAATTAAAGTATAAATTAGACCTGTCAGGAAAACTTGACAGGTCTTTTTAATTAAACAGAATGATAAAATTCATAATTACTCAAACTAAACTTCCAGAGCAATCTGTTAAGAATACAATTGAATTACTTAATGAAGATTGCACCACTCCTTTTATTTCGCGTTATAGAAAGGAGCGAACTGGGAATTTAGATGAGGTTCAAATAGGAGACATCGTAAAATATAAAGAGCAATTTGAAGCTTTAGAAAAACGAAAGAAAGCTATTTTAAAAGCATTGGAAGAACAAAGTGCTTTAACTGCAGATTTGAAACAGAAAATTGAATCTACTACAGGTTTAACCATGCTTGAAGATTTATACTTACCATACAAAAAGAGTAGAAAGACTAAAGCTGAAAAAGCACGTCAAAGCGGATTAGAGTCTTTGGCAAAAATTATAATGAGCCAAAATGCTAATGATGTTGAATCTATAGCGTATAAATATGTAAAAGGAGAAGTAGCTTCGGTAGATGATGCACTAGAAGGTGGACGTCATATTATTGCAGAATGGATTAATGAACGTACAGATATTAGAAATAATATTCGTAATCAATTAGAACGTTTTGCTATGATTTCCACTAAAGTAGTAAAAACAAAAAAGGTTGATGTAAAGGCTCAAAAATTTAGAGATTATTTTGATTGGGAAGAATCTTTAAGTCGTATTCCGTCACATCGTCTATTAGCCATTTTACGAGCAGAAAATGAAGGATTTATTCGTGTTAAAATTGCAATAGATAATGACAGAGCATTAGATAGAATTGAAAGAAGAATAATTCGTTCTAATAACGCCTGTGCGGAACACATAGTGGTCGCTATCAAGGATGCTTTTAAACGGTTATTGTTTCCTTCTTTAAGTAACGAAGCCTTGCAAATTGCAAAGGACAAAGCAGATGAGTCTGCTATTAGCGTTTTTTCAAAAAACTTAAAACAATTATTATTAGGTTCTCCATTAGGTGAAAAACGAGTTTTAGCTATAGATCCTGGTTTTAAAACGGGCTGCAAAGTAGTTTGTTTAGACGCACAAGGTCAATTAAAATATAACGAAACCATATATCCACATCCACCAAAAAGTGATAATGTTGGTGCTATGAAAAAGATAAGTTCGCTTTGTGAGGTGCATAAAATTGAAGCTATTGCAATTGGTAATGGAACAGCGTCAAGAGAAACAGAAGCGTTGATTAGAAAAATACATTTTAAAAATGAAGTACAAGTGTTTGTGGTTAGTGAGGCTGGGGCAAGTATTTATTCGGCATCAAAAGTTGCGCGTGAAGAGTTTCCAGATTACGATGTTACCGTTCGTGGTTCGGTTTCAATAGGAAGGAGACTTCAAGATCCTTTAGCTGAATTAGTAAAAATTGAAGCAAAGTCTATTGGTGTTGGGCAGTATCAACATGACGTAGATCAAGCCAAACTTCAAAAACAGTTGGATGTTGTAGTCGAAAATAGTGTAAACGCTGTTGGTGTAAATATTAATACGGCGAGTAAAAGTTTACTGAGTTATGTCTCTGGTATTGGGCCGAAATTAGCCGAAAATATTTTTAATTATAGAAATGAAAATGGTGTTTTCGCTTCACGATCTGCTATTAAAAAAGTACCGCGTTTGGGAGGTAAGGCTTTTGAACAAGGTGCTGCTTTTTTAAGAGTTAAGGACGCGAAAAACCCATTAGATGATTCAGCAGTACACCCAGAAAGTTATACTGTTGTTACTAAAATGGCTAAAGATTTAGAAACGTCTGTTGAAGATTTAATAGGTAACCCTGAGTTACTTAAAAAGATTGATTTAAAAGTCTATTGCTCAGAATCTATTGGGTTATTAACTTTAGAAGATATTGTGAAAGAGCTTGAAAAACCAGGGCTAGATATTCGTGAACAGGCTAAAGTATTTACATTCAATCAAAACATAAAAACGATTAGTGATTTACAAGAAGGACAACTACTTCCTGGTATTGTAAATAATATTACCAATTTTGGATGTTTTGTAGATGTTGGAATTAAAGAAAGCGGATTGATTCACGTTTCAAACTTGTCAGATAGTTTTGTGGAAGATGTGAATGAGCACGTAAATTTACATCAACAAATTATTGTAAAAGTGCTAGAGGTTGATGTTCCGCGAAAGCGTATTCAATTAAAATTACATAAATAGAAATAATAATTTATAAAAAAGCTCAAATAAATTATTAGAGGTCAGTAGTTAGTTACTTATTAATTCGGCTTGATTGATTTTATCATTATTAACTATTTTGAGAATAAGAATATTGTGGCTTTGTTTTGAGACCTGTTTATTATAAAACAAAATCCGTTAAAATATCTATTTAAATTATTGTCACTAACCCAAGAATAAGTTGTTCTTATCCAAGATTTAACTTGATGTATCATTGTTGTATGAAGGGCTGTAACCGCCTTCTTTTTCTTGACATTATAGCTTCTGCCTACTTTTGTTTCTTCTCTGCCTCTTAAAACAAATTTGT
>CALKXS010000116.1 GCA_938003745.1 uncultured Algibacter sp. | reverse complement strand
AAAAAATACATTTACAAGATATCGAAAAGAATAGAAAAATTGATCTTACTGGTAATGATTGCTTTTGTTTGGTGTTATAAAATTGGGATATACTTGCATCAAATCAATCCTAATTACAATCAAAAAACATGGTAGAAAAGCTAAAAGTATTTTTAGATATGGACTCTCTTTTGTAGCTAGTGTTTTACTAAACTCTGAAAATCAAAATGATACTAATATATTTCAGTTTTTTTCATGTACTTAGCCAAATAGATTAAAATACTTCTGTTTGCATTGTCTTCGTAAATCTTTTCTTTGGTGGTTGTTCCGGCTAATGTAATTGGTCCTTCTACCTCTAGTGTAATTCTTTTTTAATTCTGTTCAATCAAAATAATAAAAGGTTTTTTCTGACAAAGCGGTCATTTCTAGTTTGTGATCTTCTGGAATGAGTTGTGAAATATTTTCTTGTAAATAGGTTTTTCCTGTTCCTGAAGCTCCTAAACTTATAATGTGTAAAGGTTGTTCTCGAAGTCTTGATGTAAAGACCAAGTACATTAATAATCTATTATCAACTTCGCCTATTAACCTTGTTTCGCCTATCAGTTCGTTAGTTTTTTGTAGTAAGTTTTTAGACTTTAAAAAGACAATAGCTTTTTCTTTTCTAATGACACTTAGTGTCCGTTTTTTTACTTCTTCAGGTTGATTAACCTCTATTTGTTTTAATCGGTAATTTTCTAATTCTCCTATTAAATTATACAAAGCGTACTGTACTTCTTTTTGCACCTAATTCTAAGCGTTCTGCTAGTTTTCTAATGAGTTTGCTTGTATCATTATCGTTGTATAAATCTATATTGCTTTGGCGCAAGGTGTGTAATGCACTTGGATTGTCTTTTTTTTGTAGTCGCAGGGTTACTTTTAGTTTGTCTAGGTTGTGTAATGGAATGCCTCCTAAAACAGCTACTAACAATAATTCGCTTTGGTTAGTGATGTATTCGGGGTTATCGGTATTGAGTTAGTTACTTGTTATTAGGTTCTTTTACTTGGCAAATAGCTTGCCTTTCTTCTATTAAATGGTTGAGTATTTCAGATTTATGTCCTTGTAATAAACTATCAATATCTTCTTCGTCTTGTGTATTTACTTTGCTAATGATTATGTTTGGTAATAGTTCGTGTAGTTTTTTAGATATCGTTTTATTGGCTTTTCGTCCTGCTTTATCGCTATCCATAAACAATATAATTTCCTCTAATTTTTGTAATTGACTGTTTTATCTTGTTCATCCTTAACAGTCTCTAAACTATAAAAGAGGTTTAGTACTTTCTCGTTCAATTAAACTAGTTTTTATAATTTTTTTTACATAGGTGGTATTGTCATCTTCATTGGATGATAGTCTGTCAATAAGTATATTGGCAGCGGTTTCTCCAATTTGGTTACCATGTTGGCTTACTGTAGTAATAGTTGGTGTTACATATTTTGGTAATTCACCATTGGTAAAACAAATAATAGACATGTCATTAGGAATTTGATAGCCTATGTTTTTTACAATTTGCAACGATTTTACAGCAGAACTTTCTTCTAAACATAATAAACCATCTATAGTTTTATCAGCTAGAACAATTTTCATGGCAACATCAAAATCTTCATTACTCCCAATTTTTATAATTAGTTTATCTTCAATAGGGATTCCAAAATGATCAAGTGCATTTTTGTAACCTTCTACACGAAGTTTGCCTACACTCAAGTTATCAATAACAGATACCAGGGCAACACGCTTGCATCCAGATTTTATTAAGTGACTTGTGGCATGATAAGCGCCTTCAATGTCATTAACTACAACTTTATCACAAGTAATGTCTTCAGAAACACGATCAAACATAACAACAGGGATTCCCTCGTTAATAGCGTTTTTTATATGGTCGTAATTCTGTTTTACTTGTGTTTCTTCGGCTAAAGAAATAATAATACCATCTAGCGCTCCATTTTTTAAAAGCTCAATAGTTGTAACTTCTTTTTCGTGAGACTCATTAGATATGCAAGAAATAAGATGGTAGCCTTTTTCGGTAGCTTTTCGTTCAATGCCAACAAAAGCTTTAGCAAAGAAATTATTCATAATATTAGGAATAATTACACCAATGGTTTTAGTTTTCTTATTGTTTAAGTTTAGCGATATGCTTTTAGATTTGTAATTATTGGTTTTTGCGTAGTTTTGAATTTTTTCTTTTGTAGCTGTACTTATTTCATAGCTATCATTCAGTGCTTTTGAAACCGTAGCAATGGAAACACCAAATTCATTAGCAATATGTTTTAACGTAATACGTTTTCCCATTGTGTATTCTTAGAAGTTTTTTAAATGCAGCGAAGCACAAATTTAATCATTTTAATCCATTATCCAATCTGGTAAAGTTATTGATAAACTAGGAAATAGAGTGACTAATGCAAGTGTAACAAAGCTAAATAATAAAAAGCGAAATACTGCTTTGCTAACCTTACGAATAGATTTTTCACCTATACTAGAGGCTATAAATAAACAAAGTTCAACGGGAGGAGTGGTTAAAGCAGTGATTAAGTTTAGAATAGCAATTACAGTAAAGTGCATAGGATTTATGTCTACCGAAATAGCTAATTTTAACAGTGTAGGGAATAAAATAAGTAAAGCTGTTATGGTTTCCATAAAGGTACTAACAAAAATGAGTAAAATATTAACCATTAATAGTGCCATGTATTTATTAGTAACCTGAGTTCGATTAATATTTAGCCGATTTTTTTGTAGTAAAAAAGATAGGTTTTATATTGAAATAGAGCACTTTAATTTATTGAGAGTCTATCTTTTATTCTGCTTTTACTATGATTTAATACCTAAACTATTTTGTTTTAAAAAGAGATATCAATATAAATAAAATTAATCTAGCATAAATGCACAACAGATATAGATATTCCAGAGGGGTATACTATTGAGTCATTGCCTAAACCTGTAATTATGAAAATTCCAAATGATTTAGGAAAGTTTATATTTTATCCTAATTTTGTTGGAGGCAAATTGAAATTAACAAAGCAATAATTACTTCCGAGAATTATTTGTTTTTAAAAGAGTTTTTAATCAAGTTGTAATTAAACAAAACGAACAAATAGTTCTAATAAAACAATAAAATGAACATTCAAAACGCACAAAAGGAAGTAGACGATTGGATTAACGAACACGGAGTACGTTATTTTAATGAACTCACTAATATGGCACAACTTACAGAAGAGGTTGGTGAAGTAGCGCGTATTATAGCACGTCGTTACGGAGAGCAAAGTGAAAAAGAGAGTGATAAAAACAAAGACTTAGGCGAAGAATTAGCAGATGTTATGTTTGTAGTTTTATGCCTTGCAAATCAAACAGGAGTAGATTTACAAGAGGCTTTTGATAAAAGAATGTACAAGAAAGGAAAACGAGACCATGATAGACACCATAATAATGAAAAATTAAAGTAAATTTGCAGCTCTTTAAAAAGACATCTGCAAAAGTATGAGCATTACACTTCAAAAATCAAGTATTGCTAAGCAATCTTCAATACAAATAACGGGTTCAAAAAGTGAATCTAATCGTTTGTTATTGCTACAAGCATTATATCCAGGAATAACTTTAGATAATATTTCAAATTCTGATGATAGTCAGTTAATGACAAAAGCATTAGCTTCCACATCAGATATTATTGATATTCATCACGCAGGTACAGCAATGCGCTTCTTAACAGCGTTTTTAGCTGTACAAGAAGGAAAAGAAGTTACCATTACTGGCTCTAAAAGAATGAAAGAGCGACCAATGAAGATATTGGTAGAAGCACTTCAAGATCTAGGAGCAGATATAATGTATGCAGAAAATGAAGGTTTTCCACCATTAAAAATTATTGGTAAGAAACTAAATAAAAGAAAAGTAACTTTAAAAGCAAACGTAAGTAGTCAATATATTTCAGCATTACTTTTAATAGCATCCAAATTAGAAAATGGTTTAGAGTTAACATTAGAAGGCGAGATAACATCTATTCCATATATAAAAATGACATTGAGTCTTTTAGATGAAATAGGAGTAGAATCATCATTTGTAGATAATGTTATAATTGTTAACCCAAATACTAATAATGTTTCTAAAAAGTTAACAGTAGAGTCAGACTGGTCTTCGGCATCATACTATTTTAGTATAGCAGCACTTAGTGAAGTAGGAACAGAAATTACTATTTCATCTTATAAAGAAAACTCATTACAGGGAGATTCATCATTAGTAAAAATTTACAAACATTTTGGTGTTAAGTCTGCATTTAATGGTAATTCAGTAACCTTAAAAAAGGAGGTTTCAGTTAATAACCCATTAGAGTTGAATTTAAAAAATGCGCCAGATATAGCACAAACCATAGCTGTTACTTGCTTCGCATTAGGCATGCCATGTGATTTAATAGGACTTCACACTTTAAAAATCAAAGAAACAGATAGATTAGTTGCTTTAAAAACCGAAGTTGAAAAACTTGGTGGCGAAGTAAAAATCACAGATAAATCGTTACACTTAGCAGCATCAACAAGCATAAAAAATATGGTATCAATAGCTACTTATAATGATCATAGAATGGCTATGGCATTTGCGCCATTAGCTTTAAAAACTAATATAATTATTGAAGAATCTGGAGTGGTTTCAAAATCATATCCAACCTTTTGGAACGATTTGGAATCTATTGGCTTTCAGATTAAAAAATAATAATCACTTAAATACTTGACAAGGCCTATACTCAGATTGTATATTTGCCACTTTGTCAAAATAATTTAAACATAGACTATGAAATTATCACATTTTGGTTTTGAATTACCAGAAGAACTTTTAGCAGAATACCCATCAGAACATAGAGATGAGTCTCGTTTAATGGTTTTAGATAGAAAAAATCAAACTATAGAACATAAGCAATTTAAAGATATTATAGATTATTTTGATGAAGACGATGTCATGATTCTTAATAACACTAAAGTATTTCCTGCAAGATTATACGGTAATAAAGAAAAAACTGGAGCAAGAATCGAGGTGTTCCTATTAAGAGAATTAAACGAAGAACAACGTTTATGGGATGTATTAGTAGATCCTGCTCGTAAAATAAGAATAGGTAATAAATTATACTTTGGTGATGATGAAACCTTAGTTGCAGAGGTTATAGATAATACTACATCAAGAGGACGTACATTACGTTTCTTATATGATGGTTCATATTCTGAGTTCAGAAAAAAACTTAACGATTTAGGAGAAACTCCACTTCCAAAATATATAAAAAGAGATGTAGAGGATTCAGATTCTGAGCGTTACCAAACTATTTATGCTAAAAACGAAGGTGCAGTAGCAGCTCCAACAGCAGGTTTGCACTTTTCTAAACATTTATTAAAACGTTTAGAAATTAAAGGAGTAGATTTTGCTGAGGTAACATTACACGTAGGTTTAGGAACTTTTAACCCTGTAGAGGTCGAAGATTTATCTAAGCATAAAATGGATAGTGAAGAGCTTAAAATTGAAGCTCCAGCAGTTGAGATTATAAATTCTGCTAAGAAAAGAAAAAAGCGTATTTGCGCAGTAGGAACAACAGCAATGCGTGCTGTAGAAAGTGCAGTATCATCAAGCGGAACATTAAACGAAGCAGAAGGATGGACAAATAAATTTATTTTCCCTCCTTATGAGTTTAGTATTGCCAACTGTATGATTACTAACTTTCACACACCAAAATCTACACTTCTTATGATGATATCTGCATTTGCAGGTCATGATTTTGTTTTTAAAGCATATGAAGAAGCTGTAAAAGAAGGATACAAATTTTACAGTTATGGAGATGCTATGTTAATCATCTAATCCAAATAATTCCAATTATAGATTAAAGCCTCTTTTTATAAGAGGCTTTTTTTGTGCGCTAAGTTTATTTCAGTATCTCATTTATGGCGTTACCCAAGGGTCGGGCTATTCACTATATCTTTTATGTGCTAAATTTGTTTAGGTATGTCATCATATATGTGTCTTTATTAAAGGTTTTAGTTATTTAATAGCAATTGGTTAGCACAAAAAAGGATGCCGTTACTATCCCTAACGCGGGCACATTAGCTAACTTTTTTTCAGCCAAAAGCTATTAATTTTTAAAAGGTTTTGATTCCAATTCGTAATTCGAAAAAGCTTTCACTATTTTTGCAATCAAATGGAAATCAAGAAAAAAGACATACGAGCCTTAACCAAAGAACAATTGCGAGAATTCTTTGTAGAGCAAGGCGATAAAGCCTTTAGAGGGAATCAAGTTTATGAATGGCTTTGGCAAAAAGCAGCGCATACCTTTGAAGATATGACTAACGTATCTAAAGAAACGCGTCAAATGCTTGAAAACAATTTTGTAATCAATCATATTAAAGTTGATACCATGCAACGCAGTAGTGATGGTACAGTAAAAAATGCAGTACGTTTACATGATGGTTTAATTGTAGAATCTGTATTAATTCCAACAACTACAAGAACAACAGCATGTGTGTCAAGTCAAGTTGGTTGCAGTTTAGATTGCAAATTTTGTGCAACAGCACGATTAAAACGTATGCGTAACTTAAATCCAGATGAAATTTACGATCAAGTTGTTGCCATAGATAAAGAAAGCAGATTATACCATAATCGTCCATTAAGTAATATTGTATTTATGGGAATGGGAGAACCACTCATGAATTATAATAATGTTATAAAATCTATAGATAAAATTACATCAACAGAAGGTTTAGGAATGTCTCCAAAAAGAATAACCGTTTCTACATCTGGAGTTCCTAAGATAATTAAAAAAATGGCAGATGATGATGTTAAATTTAATTTAGCAGTATCGTTACACTCGGCGATAGATGAGGTTCGAACTAAGATAATGCCGTTCAATGAAACCTTTCCATTAAAAGATTTACGAGAATCATTAGAATATTGGTATGAGAAAACCCAACGTCAAATAAGTTATGAATATGTTGTTTGGGGAGGTATAAATGATACTCAAAAAGATATTGATGCTCTTGTTCAATTCTGTAAATACGTGCCAAGTAAAGTTAATATTATAGAATACAACCCTATTGACGATGGTGAGTTTCAACAAGCATCAAAGGAAACTTTAGATAATTACATTCGTATTTTAGAAAAAAATAGAATTGTAGTTAATGTACGCCGAAGTAGAGGGAAAGATATTGATGCAGCTTGCGGACAATTAGCTAACAAATCTTAAAGCGATTACTTAGTAAAAACTTATATTTGAATCGTTTTAAATTAAACCTTTGAAAATAGTAGAACAAATAAAACAACCTATAGGTTATGAAATGGATCTTTTCGAACAAAAGTTCCAGCTTTCTATGGCTAGTAAAGTAGCGTTATTAAATAGAATAACACACTATATTGTAAATAGAAAGGGAAAGCAAATGCGACCTATGTTTGTTTTTCTTGTTTCAAAAATGGTATCTAATGGAGAGGTTTGTGATAGGACATACAGAGGAGCTTCTGTTATAGAACTAATTCATACAGCAACTTTAGTACATGATGATGTGGTTGATGATAGTAACCAACGTCGTGGATTCTTCTCTGTAAATGCCCTTTGGAAAAATAAAATAGCAGTTTTAATAGGAGACTTTTTATTATCTAAAGGCTTATTGCTTTCTATTGATAATGGCGATTTTGATTTGCTTAAAATTATATCGGTAGCTGTTCGTGAAATGAGTGAAGGTGAACTATTGCAAATTGAAAAAGCAAGAAAACTTGATATTACAGAGGATATATATTATGAAATTATCCGTCAAAAAACGGCAACCTTAATAGCTGCATGTTGTAGTTTGGGAGCAGCTTCAGTAAAACCAGAATCAGCCCATGTAGAATCTATGCGAAAGTTTGGAGAGCTTATAGGTATGGCTTTCCAAATAAAAGATGATTTATTTGATTATGGAGATACCAAAATTGGAAAACCAACCGGTATAGATATTAAAGAACAAAAAATGACTTTGCCTTTAATTTATGCGTTAAATCAAGCCTCTAAAAAAGATAAAAAATGGTTGATTAATTCTATCAAAAACCATAATAAAGACACCAAACGTGTTAAAGAAGTTATTGCTTTCGTTAAGAAAAATGGTGGTTTAGACTATGCGATAACTAAAATGAAGCAATTTCAAGATGAAGCATTGAAAATTCTTAATACATATCCAGATTCCGAATATAAAAATTCGCTAGAACTTATGGTGAATTATGTTATAGATAGAAAGAAGTAAATAAGATTTTAGAGATCAGTAGATAAATACGTATTTTTATTTATAGTAAATCCATGTACATTACAAAAACTGAAATACATTATTATCATTTTGATTTTCAGATTTTAGCAAAACACTAGATACAAAAGAGAGTCCATATTTAAAGATACTTTTAGCTTTTCTGCCATGTTTTTTGATTGTAATAGGATTGATTTAATGCAAGTATATTCCAATTTTATAGCACCAAACAAAAGCAATCATTACCAGTAAGATCAATTTTTATATTCTTTTCGATATCTTGTAAATGTGTTTTTTCAATATCAAAACCACTAGATGTCATGGCTTTAAAACACATTTTAATTTGCCAGCGTTGTTTGTATTCTTCTTGCGCTTTTTCGGGTTTATTGAACGATACTATAATCAAAAAATTTTGTTTCCCTTTTTTGTTATTGGGTTTACAACCTGATAAATAGCAAAGTTGTCCATTGATTTTTACAATCTTATTATAAGGTGCGAACTCATTGGTTTTAAATCTAGTAAACAAGTGAGATGCCTT
>CALKXS010000115.1 GCA_938003745.1 uncultured Algibacter sp. | reverse complement strand
TTCTTGTCTTTTTCCCAGTGGAAAGTTGACGTTTTTGTAAGGCAGGTTCAAAAACAAGGCAAAAATCATCAATAGAACAGAAAATTTCAGTAATTTTATCTTTATAAATCATAAAGCAAATTGTTTTAATGTATTAGTATTCAAGACTTTAATATACTAAACATTCTGATTTTTCTATACTAAAAAATTACTTTTCTTATATCGAATTCAGGTTACAAGATATTTCAGAAGAGCATGAGATATTAAAAAAGGTGGTGAGCATCTTCTCCAAGAGCGACAAGTAAAGTTTAGGTTTATAAAACATCATAAGTTTAAATTTTCTATTGGGAAGATGTGTAAAGTTTTAAAAGTTAGTACAAGTAGCTATTACAATTGGTTAAAGGCTAAAGTTTCAGAACTTTGATTATATAATCAGAAGCAGTCAGAATTAATCACCATCATTTTAAAGATAGTTTTGAAAGTTATTGAGCACCAAGAATCAAAATGGCATTAGAGAAGTTTAGGACATTCTATTTCTAGACCTAGAGTAGCTAGACTAATGAAAGCAAATGATTTATTTGCTATAAGAAAGCGCAATTTTAAGATCACAACCGATAGTAATCACAGGTATCTGGTAGCACCAAACATTTTAAATCAAAATTTTAAAGTATCTAGAGTAGATCAAGTATGGGTATCAGACATCACTTATATAGAAACCAAACAAGGGTAGAGGTATTTAACTGTTATTATTGATTTATTTAATCGAAAAGTAGTTAGCTGGTCTATGAGCGATACTTTAACCACAGAAGATACTATTATTGCTCCATGGTATATGGCTGTTAAATCTAATATAATTATAGGACAGCTCATTTTTCATTCTGACAGAGGCTCTCAATATGCCAGTTATATTTTTACAGATATCATTAAAAGTTATGACGGTCTTGTAAAACAAAGTATGAGCAGAAAAGGGAATTGATGGGACAATGCCGTAGCAGAATCATTTTTTTAAAGTTTAAAAACTGAATGGGTGTATAAACACAAATACAATTATAGCTCATAAGCTGAATTATCAATCTTTTCTTGGATTGAAACTTGGTACAATAAAAGAAGAATACACTCGACTCTAGGATATAAAACTATTAACGAATTTGAAACAGAAATGTATAAACAAAATGTAGCTGCTTAAATCTCGCAATTAATTGTCCAACTTTTTGTTGCAAGTCCAGTATTTTAATAAATAGATTAATGAAGGATAATCATGAAATAATTTCCAATTACATTTATAATAAAAATGACCTCCTTGAGAATGTAAAATGCCTTATTAAGATGCATAAGGAAGGCAAGCTTGGAGGTTATGAAATGCCCTTAGATGTTAGACCTAAGGAAATCGCATTGGATTCTAAAGAGAACTATCATTTTCTCACGCTACCGATGGCGCTTAACTACCAAAGAGATTCATATCAATTATGGAAAAGTGCAAAAGACACCTATTTAGATCAAGAGACAAATGCTGTATTTTATCCTGAGAAAGCTATGAGTTTTGGTACTTCAGAGTTGAAAAATAAATTATTAAAACATAAGTTGGCTTTAAGACCAGTTAAACATGTTGATACTTGGCGAAGATTGTGTGAAGTGATTACCGAAAAATATAATTCAGATATTAGAAATCTATTTGTTTTGAATAACAACGATATCAGTTTAATCAAAGAAGTTCTTGAAAAAAAGGAGAAAAAAAGGTTCCCATTTCTAAGTGGTCCAAAAATACTTAATTATTGGCTTCATGTATTAGATATTTATGCCCCAATAGAGTTTATAAATAAACATTCCATATTAATTGCACCCGATACACATATCATAAAAGCCTCACTTAAATTAGGACTCATTTCCGGTGAATTTAATAGAATAACCGAAAATAGATCCCTTGTTTCACAGCTATGGGATGAAGCGCTTTATCAATCAGGTATTTCTCCAAGAGAGATTCAAACTCCTCTATGGCTATGGAGTAGAGGTGGTTTTAAAAAAATTAATTAAACTTTAAAGTAGTGTCTAGTAGATAAATCAACTTTTTAGGATAAACTACTGTTTCAAAGTCTAAAATTTAAGTGCTGTCTGATACCTATCCTTGATTTGCTCTGGATATTTTAAAATTCCGATTTAAAATATTAAGGCCTATCTGATACCTGTGATTGCTATCTGTTGTTGTCTTAAATTTACGTTTTCTTCTAGCAAACAAACCATTTAGTTTCATTAATCTAGCTACTCTAGGTTTGGAGATATGATGCCTAGCTTTTCTAATGCTATTTTGATTCTTGTTGCTCCGTAACTTTCAAAATTATCTTTAAAAATATTAGTAATTAATTCTGATAGTTTCTTATTATATAACCAAGATTTCGAAATCTTAGCCTTTAACCAATTGTAATAGCCACTTATGCTAACTTTTAAAACTTTACCCATCTTCTCGAACTGTAAGCTTAAATTTATGATGTTTTATAAACCTAAATTCCACATGCCTCTATTGGGTAAGATACTTATTACTTTTTTTATTATCTTGTGTTCTTTTGAAATATCTTTTAACTGTTTTTTTAATAGAGCTATTTCTTTTTGTTCATCTGTCAATTTTGGCTTTGCTAGACCCGGAAAACTATTCTTACTATAATCTTGTTATTTTTTTGCCAACGGTGTAATACTGAATATCTAATTCTTCACATACTTGTTTTGTGTTGCCTCGGGCATAACTTAATTAAAAGGTCTTTTATTAAAGGACGAACTGTAATTTCTGTACTGCTTTTCATGATTCAATATTAATTAATGTAACTCTAAATCTCGAACCATTATCTTAAGTCTAATATGGTAAGTCTAGTACTAAGCTGTTAAGTAATTTACACTATATGCTTTTCTGAATTTTAATGGAGATATTCCGCAATTACTCTTAAATAACTGAGAAAAATGGCTAGGATTATCAAAACCAACGCCCATACCTACTTGAGTTATATTGTCTCGAGTATTTAATAGCAGTTCTTTTGCCTGGTCTAATTTAAAACGGGTTACACATTGATGTGGTGTTTCCCCAGTGGTTCTTTTAAACATGCGTATAAAATGATGAACACTTAAACCTGCAATTCTTGAAAGTTCCCCAGTAGATATTGGTGCATCTATTTTTTCTTCAATATACTTATGAATATTTCTTATTTGAAATGGTGAAATACCCATTTTTAAACAATCACCCAATTGTTCCTGTTCGCACATTAGTTTAAGAAGATAGTTACCCAATGCAAAAACCATATTTTCATTTTCTACATCCTCCTCTAAAGAGGATTGACTCAATTCCTGAATTAAATACATCGCAATTTGATTACTTAATCCATTTTCCATAAAATGCATTTGTTTAAAATTATTGAGATCCATGGTCTTATCTAAGCAACCAAATACACCATTATACTGTCCAATTATAATTGGTTCAGTTCTTTTAAAGTCTTCACAAGGTTTAAAGTGAAAGAAATAAGATGAAGCTTTTTGATTTTCAGAAAGAACCGTATTGGTGCTATTATCAATCAAGAAAAGAATTACTGGATTTAAATGTAGCGCGTTACTAATATTTTTTGATGATGTTGTAATATGATTTAAACTATTAAGATATTTCATGATTTTAGTTGTTTTGATTCGTAATTAGCAAAGCAACAGATATGCCATGTATAACTATAAAGTGTTTAATTTATTTAAGACATTAATAATCATCGTTTTGCGTATTTGTGTATGAGATTTTGGGATACCTCTAGTTTTAAAAAACTACGAAATGTTGTAGTTATACAATATTTAAGGGCATCTTTAGTAGGTTATTGAGGTAAGCAGTATTAATTATGGATGGAATTTTGTAAAATAATTTCCTTTTTAATAAAAAAACTTTTGAATATCCGTTTTCATTCATAATCCAGTAATATTTGCTATTACAAGTCTATCAAAGAGTTTATCTTCAAAGTATCTTCGGTTTAATTTATATATAAATTCATTGAGGTATAATTGAAGATACTTTCCTTTTATTTTGTGATAATTACCCAGTAGTAAGTTTCTTTTCGCATTACTTATGGTTATATGTACCCATTTTAATGCTTCTATTGTAGTTTGTTTGTTTGTTTGTCTGATTTCTCTTTATAATGTAGTTCTACAAAATCTGCAATATCAATATATGAAGTGCTTTTAT
>CALKXS010000114.1 GCA_938003745.1 uncultured Algibacter sp. | reverse complement strand
AATCCACTGTTTTGGAAGGTGTAAATACAGGAAAAATACAAAGGCAATGTGGATTCTTCAAAGCTAAAGTTTTAGAAAACCATAAAGCCGAAGGTATCAATCAAACTATACAAGAATCTATAAAAGATACAAGTATTGTTTCTACTGATAAAAGCACTTCATATATTGATATTGCAAATTTTGTAGAACTACATTATACAGAGAAATCAGACAAAAAAACTACAATAGAAACATTAAAATGGGTACATATAACCATAAGTAATGCGAAAAGAAACTTACTGGGTAATTATCACAAAATAAAAGGAAAGTATCTTCAATTATACTTCAATGAATTTGTATATAAATTAAACCGAAGATACTTTGAAGATAAACTCTTTGATAGACTTGTAATAGCAAATATTTCTGGATTATGAGTGAAAACGGATATTCAAAGTTTTCATTATTACAAATATAGTTAAAAATACCAATCGGTATTTTTTTTGATTAATTAAGAAAAGCAAAACTTTTCTTAATTAAAAGAATCATCTCGCTTTTCAACCAACCAACTAATAGACTGTTTGAAACGTAATATGTTATAAATATGAGCCTATTAAATTTTAAAATTCTTCTGCAACCAAATCGCCTTGGTTTCTAAAAACTAACTTTTCATCAAAAGCATCTAGTAGTATTACACTATCTGTAGTGACTTGCCCTGATAAAATTTCTTTACTTAATGCATTTAAAACTTCTTTTTGAATGACCCGTTTTACAGGACGCGCTCCATATTCTGGATTATATCCTTTATCAGCCAAATAAGTTATAGCTTCTTGTGTAGCATCAAATTTTATACCTTGTTGAGCAATCATTTTTGTAATGCTTTTAATTTGTAACCCAACAATTTCTACAATATTTTCTTTGCTCAATGGTGTAAATAATATGGTATCATCTATTCTGTTTAAAAACTCTGGACGAACACTTTGTTTTAATAATCCTAAGACATCAATTTTTGCACTTTCCATTGCTGTATCAATATCTTTAACGGCTTCAAAACGCTCTTGAATAATGTTACTTCCAATATTAGAAGTCATTATAATAATGGTATTTTTAAAATCTGCAATTCTCCCTTTATTATCTGTTAAATGTCCTTCATCTAAAACTTGCAATAAAATATTAAAGGTATCTGGATGTGCTTTTTCAATTTCATCTAATAAAACTACAGAGTATGGTTTACGTCTTACGGCTTCTGTTAATTGTCCGCCTTCATCATAACCTACATATCCTGGAGGTGCCCCAACTAAACGACTTACTGCATGCCTTTCTTGATATTCGCTCATGTCAATTCGAGTTAAAGCGCTTTCATCATCAAATAAATATTCAGCTAAGGCTTTTGCTAACTCTGTTTTACCAACGCCAGTTGTTCCTAAAAATAAAAATGTACCAATAGGTTTTTCTGGGTTTTGTAATCCAGCTCTACTCCGTCTTACTGCATCACTTACCGCAATAATGGCCTCTTCTTGACCAACAACACGTTTATGTAATTCATTTTCAAGTTTTAATAGTTTTTCTCGTTCACTTTGTATCATTTTTGTAACAGGAATCCCTGTCCATTTGGCTACAATCTCTGCAATATCATCATAAGTAACTTCTTCTTTAATAAGTACATTTTCTTTTTGTCCTAATAAAACCTTTTGTTGTGCCTCAAGAGATTCTTGTGCTTCTTTTATTTTTCCATAGCGTAGTTCTGCAACTTTACCATAATCACCTTCACGTTCTGCTTTTTCTGCTTCAAGTTTGTAGTTTTCAATAGCTTGTTTTGTATTTTGAATATTATCTACAACTTCTTTTTCGCTTTTCCATTTTGCATTAAGTTCATTTCTAACCTCTTTTATATTTGCTAAATCTGAACGTAACGATTTTAATTTAGACTCGTCTTTTTCTCTTTTAATGGCTTCAACCTCAATTTCAATCTGCATGATTTTTCGATCTAAAACATCTAACTCTTCAGGCTTAGAGTTAATTTCCATACGTAATTTTGAAGCTGCCTCATCCATTAAGTCGATAGCTTTGTCTGGTAAAAAGCGATTGGTTATGTATCTTGTAGATAATTCTACAGCACCAATTATAGCCTCATCTTTAATACGGACTTTATGATGTGTTTCATACTTTTCTTTAATACCACGAAGAATTGAAATAGCACTTTCTGTATCAGGTTCATTAACCATTACTTTTTGAAAACGACGTTCTAGCGCCTTATCTTTTTCAAAATATTTTTGATATTCGTCTAAAGTTGTTGCTCCTATTGCTCTTAGCTCGCCTCTAGCTAAAGCAGGTTTTAAGATATTAGCTGCATCCATAGCGCCTTGTCCTCCACCAGCTCCAACAAGTGTATGTATTTCGTCAATAAATAAAACAATATCACCATCACTAGTTGTAACTTCTTTTATTACAGATTTTAGACGCTCTTCAAATTCTCCTTTATATTTTGCTCCAGCAATTAATGCGCCCATATCTAGAGCGAAAATTTGCTTATCTTTTAGATTTTCTGGAATGTCACCATCAATAATTCTATGTGCTAAACCTTCAGCAATGGCTGTTTTACCAGTTCCTGGCTCTCCAACTAAAATGGGGTTGTTTTTTGTTCTACGTGATAGAATTTGTAAAATTCTACGTATTTCTTCATCTCGACCAATAACAGGGTCTAACTTACCATCTTTTGCTAATTGATTTAAGTTTTTAGCATATTTATTAAGTGAGTTATAGGTGTCTTCTTGATTTTGAGAGGTTACATGTTCTCCTTTACGTAATTCATCTATAGAAGCGTTTAGGACTTTTTCTGTAACGCCTTGGTCTTTTAGCATTTGAGCAATCTTACTATTCGATTTAAAAACAGCAATTATTAAATGCTCAATAGAAACAAAATCATCTTTCATTTTTTTAGCAATGATAGATGCTTCATTTAGAGTTTTTCCCGCTTCGCGAGATAGTATTAATTCACTTCCAGAAACTTTAGGAAAACTTTCAAGTTGTTTGTCTAGAGCTTGTTGTAAAATTGAAATATTTACATTTAATTTCTTTAAAATGAAGGGTAATACATTTTCATCAACTTCAAAGATGCCTTTGAAAAAATGTTCGTTTTCTATTTGTTGATGTGATAAGCTTTGAGTAATTTGTTGTGCTTGCTGTATGGCTTCTTGTGATTTTATGGTATAATTATTTAAATTCATAACTATTATTTTTTTATTTCCGCGAAAGCGAAAAGATTTATTACTTTACTTTTACAAAATCTTTAAGTCAATAACCTTACCAACAAGTTTTGCAAGACAAAATGTCTGCTAAAGCATTATTTTTAGTGACTTTTTGTCGCTTTGTAAGTTTTTGAAATTGAACCGACTCAAACAAAACATTAATTAAAAGAAAGACCCTATGGGATTGTTAAATAAAATATTTGGAGGAAACGGAGAGGTAAAAGAGAAAAAAGTTTTACCGTGGATTCCCTTAAATGAGCTAGCTCAATTGGATCATATTGAAAAAAAATCGTCGATAAAAACACAAGTGATTTTTAAACATTCTACACGTTGCGGAATTAGCTCTATGGTTATAAAGCAATTTGTAGACATGTATAACCTTACCGAAAAGGAATTAGATTTATACTACTTAGATTTATTAAGTTATAGAGATCTGTCTAACGAAGTTGGATATAAATTTCAAGTAATGCATCAATCTCCTCAACTTATAGTCATTAAAAACGGAACGGTGGTATCTCATGCTTCACATGGTGCTATTAATGATATTGATTTAGCTCAGTTTGTTTAATTGAGTTAACACGAAAATAATAAAAAAGCTATTCTGTGATTTAGAATAGCTTTTTTGTTTTACTGCCTTATTGTATAAGAATTTATAATATCCTTGAGCTGTAATTTTAAATCTTCACCAGTATCATAAACCATCTGTTCATTGCTAGGAAAAGGAATGCGTCTATTATTAAGTAGATCTCTATCGTCTTTATTTAAAGCACGTTTATCACCTCTAGATTTTGCAAAAATATATTCAAAGATAAATTCACTGTCAATAGGAAAGGAGCCTAATAATTGTTTAGAAGCTAGGTTTACATAAGCCACATCACCAATAATCTGAGATGATTTTGTTTGTATAGTTTCTAGTAATCTACATTTAACTCTAATTATTTTATCTACTTTAATATATTTACCTAAGCTATCTTTTATAGCATTACCATCACTATCTTCTTTGTATTTCCAACCGTCTTTAACGTCCTTCTCTCTTAAAGATTCACGTTCTTTTATACGCTCTGGAGAAACATTAATACGTTTTAAATTTAGGTGCATTGCATAATCATACTTAAGCTTATCAACCTTATTAGAATGATATACACTCCAGAATTTATTAAGTCCGTAAGTATCAAAATCTAATAAGTCATCTTTTAAATGACGTGGAATGATTTGTTGCGTTTGGTTATTAATTGAAACCAGAATATAGTTTGTTCCGCGCTCATGCGCTTCATCTAGTAATTCTCTAGTGTTTTCGTAATTAGGATTGATACGTTCTAAATAGTTAAGAACATCATATGCTTCTCTAATTTTTCTTTTATCGTCAGACTCTAATAAAGCTAAACCTTTTTCATAAGTATAATCAGAAACATTTTCTTTAGCTTCAAAAATTTCATCTGTATAATTATTAAAAGCAAGAGGAATATCTTTTCCGTTTACATTTAAAGGCAAAATAGGTTTAATAGCTTCTTGCCTTGCATTTAAATCTAAATACAAATTATAGATAGGTTTTAAAGATTCAGGATTGTTGTCCTTTTTAAGATGTTCAATTCTCTTTAAATCACGTTCAACCACTTTATAATAAGCATCTTGAAGCATTAAAACATAATCGTATTTACGTTTTTTGTTTTTATTGGTTCTAAGTTTTTCAAGCGCTATGGTTATAGCTTGATCGTAGTTACCTGTATTTACAGATTTTTCTACCTGTTTTCTTGTGTTACAAGCTATAACACTTAAAAATATAACGGATAAGAGTAATAGTTTTTTCATAACTTTTAAGTTTGGGTTATTTGGGGTCTATTTCAATAGTGATGCCAAAGTTACTTTTAAGTTTTTTAAATGAATCCTTTTTACACAAAAAAGCCCCTCTAAATGAAGGTCTTTGAATTAAAACATAGAAAATATTATTTGTTTTTCTTAGGTGTATACATAGATAATAATTGTCAAAAAAACTCTCCAAAACCTATACGCGCACTATCTTTTTCGCAATAGCCTCTCATAATAACAGTATCATAATCGTTTATAAATTTACGCTCAGAGCCGTCATTCATTTTAATAGGTTTTTAACCTCTTCATGATAGTTTTAACATTGATCCATAAGAATCTGGTGTTGAACCAGAAATATTGTCACTTCCCATCATATCACCAGAATTTATTGGACAACCATTTACGGTGTGATGCGCCAATTGTTGCGTCATATTCCAGTACATATATTTAAAGTTAGAGTTACTAACTACAGTTTCTTTAGTACCTCTTGGTTGTATAGAAACCTCTAAGTTAATATCAAAACTCTTTTTTCCTTTATATTGTAAATAGTCTAATTGTGGTTTAATAGCTTTTGGACCTTGTAGGCTGTAAAGCTCTAAAGCATCAAGTGTAACAACCCAAGGAGAAATTGAAGAAGTAAAGCTTTTTGCTAAAAATGATCCTAAAGGCACATATTCCTATTTTTGAATATTACGGGCGCTCCAGTCGTTAAATAAAACCATTCCAAAAATATGCTCTTCGGCTTCATTAACAGGAATAGATTCTCATAAATCATTAATAATAAATGCCATTTTCAATTCAAAATTAGCTAATTTAAACGGTCCAAAAACTGGATATCTGGCATCACTAGGTAAGGTTTGTCCTTATGGACGATGTACAGGAATTCCAGACAGAATAATAGATAAACTTCTACCATGATACCCAACAGGTATATGCAGCCAGTTTGATAATAAGGCATTATCTGAACCTCTAAACATGGTGCCTACATTAGTAGCATGTAGTTTAATGGAATTATTTAGCTCAGTTAATAATCTAACAGAAACTACAAGTTTTGACAACAGACTCAAAAAACTGAAAACAAACAATTTGAATAAAATAACATATTAAAATAAGTGATACAATACAACATTAGCCAATCTATCTAGCACTACCGTTCGTCTAAAATATCAGTTTTTAAACGATTATATTGAAATTAATTTATAGTTTAGCAGCAATGTATACCCTTAAAATACATTTACAAGCCTAAACTAATAGCCAGTTTTTGTATTATTCCCTCAATACAGAACGATATAAAATCTACTTGACTAATGAATATATCGAAACACATAGATTACTCAATTTTAAACCCTATTGCCACAGAACATGATGTTATTGAACTTTGTCATAAGGCTAAAAAAAACAACTTTAATGCTGTTTGCATAAACAGCTGTTATGTTCCTTTAACAAAGAGATTGCTAGATAATTCTCATGTGAAAATATGTGCTATAATAGGTTATCCATATGGAAGCGCTTCAACATCTACAAAAGTATATGAAGCACAAAAAGCAATTGAAGATGGTGCAGATGAAATAGAAATGGAAATCAATCTAGGTTATCTTAAAAGCAGAAACTATATTGCTGTATTAAAAGATATAACTGATGTTAGATTTTCAATAAACAGAACACCTTTAAAAGTAGCTATAGAAATACCAGAACTTAATAAAAATGAAATTATTAAAGCCTGCGAAATTTGTTTGGATGCCAATGTTGATTATATAAAAACATCTAATGGTTTTTCTAAAAGTAGTACAACATTGACTGCTGTAAAAATTATAAAAAAAACAGTTAGAGATGCCATAAAAATTAAGGCTTCAGGAGAAATAAATGATTATGAAACAGCAATAAAATATATGAATATTGGTGTTGAAAGAATAGGAACTGCTGTGGTTATAAAAATGGAAGATAAAACGCAACAAATTAAGAACTCAAAATTATACAAACAATACATTGGAAACAAAGCAAAAACACCTTCTGATGTTATTGAAACTAGCAGAGCGTTTTCTCGTTAATACAAAAGACTTTTAAATTAATTTACTAACCTAAGTTCGATTAACATTTAGCCGATTTGATTGTAGTAAAAGAGATAGATTACCAGTAAATTAAAGTTCTGATATTCAATTTTTTAATCTAAGAAATCTACTCTAAAGTTACAAAAGTATTCTGTTTAGTTGATGGATTTTGTAAAGAATATGATAAAATCGTAGATAAAGCGCTTTTAGGTAATACTTCGAAATACCCATCGATTATGTCTAAAAGTGACGTTATTATGCTCACTATTTTGTTTCAATTAAGTGGCTTTAAACATTTTCTATGTTCGAAAACATATGAAAGATGGATTTCCACATACCGTTTCTTATAATAGATTTACAGAATTAGTAGGTCAAATTTAATAGGCTATGAGTTTGTTTTTAAAAACCTGTTGCTTAGGAGAGTCTAGAGGAATTTCTTTTGTAGATTTTACACCTGTTAGAGTTTGTAAATCCAAACGAGTTAGAAACAATAAAGTATTCAAAAGTATTACTACTACTGGTAAAGGTTTAATACAGTTTCTTTTTGCTGATGGATTACATTTAATTAGGCATATTAAAAACAATATGAAGAACTCTTTAATAATAATGAGTGATAAAATTTTACTTAGAAAAAGATTATTACAGAAACCGTAAATGATGAACTTAAAAATATTTGCCAGATTGAATATTCTAGATATAGAAGCTTTACTAATTTTTTATCAAATATAGTTGGAGGTCTTATTGTGTATAGATTTTTTCGGAAAATACTGTCTTATTAAGCTATTTAAATTTTCGTTTGCTCCCCTTTGCCAACTGTGGTAGGGCTTGGCAAAGTAAAAATCGATATTTAATTCTTCCGCTATAGCTTTATGGTTGGTAAATTCTTTTCCATTATCCGAAGTAATGGTATGAATAAAGGGTATCCAAGGCTCTAAGAGTTCAATGGTTTTAAGCTCTATCTGTTTAGCCTCTTTACTATTAACATATGCCATTTTTAAGAACCCTGTGGCTCTATCATTTATAGTAAGTAAAGCAGTGGAATGTCTAGATTAGTTGGTACAGATTTATGTGATAAATTAAATTTGTAATATGCTAAGAAATAATTAGGACAAGGAATTTAAAACTACGCTTGTAGAATTGCTAAATACAGGGAAAACAGTTCAGTCTTTATCTGACGAATATGTGGTT
>CALKXS010000113.1 GCA_938003745.1 uncultured Algibacter sp. | reverse complement strand
AAACTTACTGGGTAATTATCACAAAATAAAAGGAGAGTATCTTCAATTATACCTCAATGAATTTGTATATAAATTAAACCGAAGATACTTTGAAGATAAACTCTTTGATAGACTTGTAATAGCAAATATTACTGGATTATGTGTGAAAACGGATATTCAAAATTTTGTTTTATCAAAACTAGAAAAAATAATTGGAAGTTGTATTTTTGAAAGGACTTAATTTTAAAATAAATGAGGAAAACACTGTCATTACTAGGTTTCTCTTTGATGTTACTTTCTTGCGGAAGTAGCTTTCAAGGGTTTTATAATGTACATAAAGCAGATATTGGAACCACTTCGTTTCAAGTGCCCAATTTTATGAAGGCGCTTTTAAGTAATATTTCTCCAGATGTGAAACAGCCCATAGGTAATATTTCTGATTTTAAATATATAACATTAAAAACTTCAAATAATTTAAATAGGCAACGTTTAATAGAAGAAATGAATGCAGTAACTAATAGTGGTTATACTGATGTTTTTAGAAAAAACGAAACAAATCAAACACGTATAATCTCTGTAAAAGAATTTGGAGTGGTTGTAACCAGAAGCTATTATTTTTAATAGTAATGAAACAGAGACAACCGCATATTATTTACAAGGTAATTTTGATCCTGAAAAAATTAAATCGTTTGCAGATGAAGATACTTTTAATAACTTTTCTAGTAATTTAATACAATCCTATCAATCTAATATTAAACCTTCTTTTAACCCAAATAAATAATGAAAAAACTTATTTTACTTTTTTCAGTTTTAATTTCAACTTTAAGTTGTGCGCAAGATAAACGTCCTTTAAAAGGAGAAACAGCATTTCAAAAAGAAATAAATGCAGAATACAAAGATGCTTCAACATCACCTTTAAAGGATAAAGACAGAAAAGTATTTAAAGGTTTAGATTTCTTTAAGTTTGATTCTACTTATGTGGTAGTAGCAACATTGAAACGCACTCCGAATTCGGAATGGTTTAATATGAAAACTACAACGAGCAGAGTTTCTAAAGAGCGTGTATTTGGTGTTTTAACTTTTAAACTCAAAGGAAATCAGTTTACTTTAAATGTCTATCAAGGTAAAAATACTATGAAGCGGGAAGGATTTGAAGATTATCTATTTCTTCCTTTTTTAGATGGAACTAATACCAATGAAAGTTATGGAGGAGGCCGTTATATTGATACACGAATCCCAGAAGGAGCCACCATGATTATAGATTTTAATAAAGCGTACAATCCTTATTGTGCTTATAATGACAAGTACTCATGTCCAGTAGTACCCAGACAAAACTACTTAAGAACCAAGATTAAGGCTGGTGTTAAGGTGTTTGATAAACATTAGCTCTTAAAGAACAGGGGTAATGTTTTTTAGTAACTTTAATTTCTTTTCCCTTTGTTATTATGCGTTTTTTTATTTTTCACAAATATAAGTTTGTGTTTGCTTTTTGAATTTACTCTTTGCTCTATTTCAAACTTTTCAATTGATTTTATAAGCGGAGTTAATTTTTCAAAGCCATAATTTCTAGAATCGAAATTTGGTTGTTTTTTTAGAAGTAAGCTACCAACATCTCCAAGGAATGCCCAACCATCTTCATCAGAAAGATCATTGATTGTAGTAGAAATTAGCACGATTTCTTTCTTGGTAATTTTGTCTACATTGTCAGTCTCAGAATTTTCTTGGTTTTCAATTTTTTGTTTGGTTTGCTTTTTTAATATTTCTATATAAATAAACTTATCACAGGCTACAATAAAAGGGTTTGGGGTTTTTTTCTCACCAATACCAATAACTTGCATACCAGCTTCTCTTAATCGCGTTGCTAAACGTGTAAAATCACTATCACTAGAAACTATACAAAATCCGTTTACTTTTTGACTATAAAGAATATCCATAGCATCAATTATCATAGCAGAATCTGTTGCGTTTTTGCCTTTGGTATATCCGTATTGTTGCATGGGTGTAATAGCATTTTCTAAAAGTAGATTTTTCCATTTAGTCAAACCAGGTCTAGTCCAGTCGCCATAAATTCTTTTAATTGTTGGGTTGCCATATTTAGCTACTTCTTCCATCATTTCTTTTATGTAAGCAGATGGTATATTGTCGCCGTCTATTAATACGGCCATATTTATATTTTTATTCATTTAGCTTTTTGATTTATTGGTATAATTTTATGCATGTAAAACTATTTTGAGGGCTTATACCTAATTTAGCTAAGTTAGTCGAATTTATTTACAAAGTCAAAGTGTGAATTATTTCATAAGAAATACACCTAGAAAGATAGCAAGAAAACCCAAAATAAAACTAACAAAAGTACATAAAACAAAAGTTGTAAAATCTCCAGTTTTTAAAAATACATGATTTTCATATGCAAAAGTAAAAAAAGTTGCGAATCCTCCACAAAAGCCAGTTGCTAGGTAGTTAGGTTTTATTTTGAGAAAGCGTATTGTTTTTTGCTGCTAAATCAATTAAAAGACTTACTAAAATATTGGTTGTAAATATACCATAAGGAATACCTGTATTTTGCGTTGTTTAAATATTTTACAATTTTATAGCGTAATACGCTACCTAAGCATCCTTGCTTCATTTAATCTTTTAGAGGAATATATATTTCGGTAATCCAATTAGCAGGATTAGGAGTATTGCCAGGATCTGTGATATAAATTTCAAAAGGTTTAAGGGGTGAAGCTTCCAGATTATTTTCTGCCATGTTTTTATATGCCGCTTCCCAAGCTTTTGGTAAGTTTTTATAGTTGCCTTTTAAAGTTGTTTTTAAAGCTTTAGTTTTCGGAATAAAACCACAAAGAACTTCACTTTCTTTCTCAATATTAATTTTATTCATTACGGGTATGGCGTTACTCATAATTATATTTCCGTTTTCCGGATTCATTTCATTATAAATAGTAAATGGCATACCAATAGATGGAATATTGTTTTTAGACATATAACTCATGATTTCTCCATACTGTTTAGCCATGATTTGGCTAATGTTAGTACCTGTAGCAGATGTTGTTTTATACATATAAAATCCGCCGCCATACTCTGTTGTATCATTAATTTTTACGCTATGTTTTTGCATATCAACAGTGACGGTACTGTCTAATTTAAATAAGCCTCTATCAAAATCTGGAGAGGTGTTTTCTTCAATAGATCCATTAAAGGTAGTAAACAATTTTGTCATAAAATCTTGCTTGCCTTTAATGGCCCAAGTTACTTTTGTACCAGTTTTTGTTGGCGTGAAAGTCCAAGAAATATCAGATTCAGTTTCAAAAGGCTTTATAAATGTTATATGTTGATCAATAGATTTGTTAGTCTTTACTCCAATCGTTTTCATACTTCCTTTACCTAGAATTTCACCATTCCAACTGTAATTTCCATCCATACCAGATGTTTTTTCACCATAGGTTAGTGTTGCATTTGGTTCTTGTTCAATCCACGGAGAGAACTGTGGCCAATTTTTAAAATCGTTAACCTTATTAAAAAGTAAAGATGTTGGAGCATTTATATCTCTACTTCTAGAAAATTCAAATTCGTTAGGTTGAACCGCTATATATATAGATGTTCCTATAAATGCAATGAGTAGCAAAAAGAGGATGTATTTAAGCGTTTTCATGTTAAAAAGTATTTAAAGAGAGTGTATTTACTTCAAATATAATAATTAAAAAGATGATTTATTCGAAGAAGTTTCGAAATATAAATCTGATAGACAGATATATTTGGATAATAATAAAGTCAAGTGTCTTATAAAAATAGGTTTTTCTCAAGGGTCTGTTTTTTTATTAACGCTAAAGATTAAAAGAATTCCGTTTATAGCGATAAGAAATCCTATGATTAATAATATTTGCATTGATGTTTTTTCGTTGTATATTTAAGATGCAATAGTTTACAAAAGGTTGCGTGAAAAATCTAACATTTTATTATATAACAAGATGAAAGTGATTTTCCCTACATTAAAAAAAATACTTAAAGAAAAAACTTAATGCCTACAATAAAAAGAATAAAACCAATAAAGGCGAGAAGTATCCACATGCTGCCAGAATAAAAGCGTTTATGTAATTTTAAATCTTTTCTGTACATGAATCCTATAATTATAGCAAAGACAATAAAAAATAAAACTCCGAAAATGATTTGACCTTTACTAAACATATGGTAATTTTTATGCAAATTTAATGAAAACTTAGACTTCCACTGTTGTGGAAATAATAAATATATTTATTTATGAAGAATAAAATAGAAGCTGTAAAAGCATTTCATACAGCATTTAAAATAGGGCATAGAGAAACTCCAAAAGGAGACTTAGGCGAGAATAAAAATACGTTGCGTTTTAATTTAATGAAGGAAGAAAACGAAGAGTATTTAGAAGCAGCAAGTAATAATGATTTAGTTGAGGTTGCAGATGCCTTGGGTGATATGCTTTATATTTTATGCGGAACTATTATTGAACATGGTATGCAGCACAAAATTGAGGAAGTATTTGAAGAAATACAACGTAGTAACATGAGTAAATTGGGTGAAGATGGACAACCTATATACAGAGAAGATGGTAAGGTATTAAAAGGGCCTAATTACTTTAAACCAAATATTCAATCTATTTTAGATAAATAATTATCATTTTAAATTCGTTTTAGAATTGCATAATTTTCATGCATAAAAAAAGAGAAGCTTTTGCTTCTCTTTTTTTATTTATTACAACTTAAATGAATTATATGTTTTATTTGTTTTTTTTGAAAATAGAAGTGTCACTATAAGCTTCATTATCTTCTGTATATTTATCAATTATTACTAATTCTTCAGAGATAACTTTAGCAGTAGTATTATTGCCATCAAAGTAGACTGAGCCATCTGGGTATGTTTCATTTTCTGAAGAGTCTAAAAAGTCTTCGTACTTAAAATTAATAATAGTTAATGTTTCTTTATCTTCATTGTATACCCATTTTCCAAAATATTTATCATCATAATCTATTTTATTGTAAATAGCTGAACAGCTAGATCGTGTAGCTTCGTATTTTAAGTTTTCATAAAACCCTTTATATGTTTCGTAGTAGCTACCACCAGCATTAAGAACTAAAACCCAAGTTTCATCTTCATTTCCGTTATAGTTTACTGTCATAGTTTCTCCATTTTCACAATTAATCTCTGTAGTGTCTGTTTCTTCAGAATCATCATCAGATCTATCATATATCCATTCGCCAACTATATTTGAATTACCACCCCATGCTTCTACCTCTACACAGATCTTTTGAATAGCACTAATATTGTTATTCTCATCATATAAACAAATTTCATAACAAAAACTTCCTGGAGAAATATTATCAAAATCAACATCTAATGTATAATCATTCTCAGTTGAAACCTTGTTAAGTTTTGATGATTTATTATGTTTTTTTGAAGTTATAACTGGTTTCTTTGAAGATCTTTTTCCAGTAGATGATGATAGTGATACGTCTAAATAATTATTTAATTTATTGCCATCTGAGTCTTGAAATAAAACATAGGCACCTTTAATATTATCTGAAGTTGAAAACTTAATATCAAAACCTGCTTCTTGAAAAGCTTCTTGTTTCTCTGTATTTATTTGGAAATCTAGTGCTCCATTAGGAGCAGGAGGTAAGCCTTGTTGTGATGTAGCGCCATCTATTGTAATACCGCTTCCTAATTCAGAAGTCGGAATAATTCTGTTTTCCGTTTCGTTTTGCTTTTTAGCGGTATCTTCATTTTTTTCTGAAGAATTATTATCGCTGCTGCTACATGAAAAGGTTAAGCATATATAGAGATGCAATTAAAAAAGTGATTTTAAAATTTTTTATAAGTAAATTATTGGTTTGACTATTGATTTTTCTGTTTAATTTAGAGTGCTTTACTATAATTTTGCTAAGCTATAAATAAATAACAAAGAGGAGATTTAAGTAATTTATTCATTTAATTTATAATCAATAAAAAAAGAGAAGCTTTTGCTTCTCTTTTTTTATGCTAATATCAAAATTTAAACTATAGTTTAACTCTCCATCCAAAAGGATCTTCAGATTTATTAGTTTGTATATCTGTTATACGTTTCTTTAAGTAACTTGCATAAGTATCTTCTAACTCAGGTAAGTCAAAATCTTCATCTTTATAACCAAATCCAGCAATAGGAGAAATTACAGCAGCAGTTCCTGCTCCAAACATTTCTTTAAGTGCTCCGCTTTTTGCAGCTTCAACCACTTCTTTTACTGTTATTTTTCTAACTTCAACTGTAATGCCTTTTTCTTCAGCAATGGCAATAATACTTTTTCTAGTAATACCATCTAAAATTCTATCACTAGTTGGTCCTGTCACTAACGTATCATTAATTCTAACAAAAATATTCATTGCTCCAGCTTCTTCAATATACTCATGTGCATTGTCATCTGTCCAAATAACTTGTTGGTATCCTTTTTCTATAGCTAATTGTGTTGGGTAAAACTGTCCAGCATAATTGCCACCAGCTTTTGCAAAACCAACACCACCATTTGCAGAGCGAGAATATGTTTCTTCAATTAATACTTTTACTTTTCCTGAAAAGTAAGAACCTGAAGGTGCTGTACAAATTAAAAACTTATACTCATCTGCAGGAGAAGCATGAAAACCTTGCCCTGATGCAAAAACAAATGGACGAATATATAACGAACTACCTTCATTAGTAGGAATCCAAGCGTCATCAACTTTTAATAAAGCTTTTAAACCTTCCATAAAGTAATTCTCTGGTAATTCAGGAATAGCTAAACGTTTAGATGAAATATTTAATCTATTAAAATTATCTAAAGGTCTAAATAAAAAGACATCGTCATTAGCGTCTTTATAAGCTTTCATACCTTCAAAGACCGATTGACCATAATGGAAAATTTTTGCTGAAGGATCTAAGGCAATAGAGCTATACGGTATAACCTTTGGCATTTGCCATTTACCATCTTTAAAGTTACATTCTAACATATGGTCAGAAAAAACACTACCAAACTTCAAATTATCAAAATCAACATCGTTAATTTTAGAATTCTCAGTTTTTACGATTTCTATATCGTTAATTATCGTATTCATAATTTATAGTTCTTATAAGCCACAAATTTAAACAAATTCGGTTTCAAAAATGCTATATTTACACAAATCGTTCAAAAAAATAATTTTTATATAATGAATAAATTTTTATTAGCATCTCTATGTTTTATTATGATGCTATCTTGTAAAGATAAAGTTAAGCAAGGTGCTGGAAATGAGACTAAAAAAGTAAGTGTACAATATGCTTCTTTTGGAAAAAAAATTATAGCAAATGACGCAATAAAAGCATCGTCTATGGCTGCTCATTACAAGGTTATGCAGGTTGGAGATAGTATAAATTCCAAAATGTTAGCTAAAGTAATTGGAGTTTGTAAGGCCAAAGGATGTTGGATGACTTTAGATTTGGAAGATGGAAATGAAGTTATGGTAAAGTCTAAAGATTATAGTTTTTTTGTACCAAAAGATATTGAGGGACAAGAGGTTATTATAAACGGTAGGGCTTTCGTAAAAGAAGTACCTGTAGAAGAACAAAGGCATTATGCCGAAGATGCAGGTAAATCTAAAACAGATATTGCTAGTATTACAGAACCAAAACGTACGTTTTCTTTTGAAGCAGACGGCGTTTTATTAAAAAAATAAATTTTGATAAGAGAAGTTGTTATCACTGCAGACGGATCGTCTACCATACATTTACCAGAATGGGATGAGCAATACCATTCTAAACACGGTGCCATCCAAGAGGCTTACCATGTGTTTATAAAAACAGGTTTACATCATTTATGTTTTTCAAAAGAAAATCAAATGAAGTCATTATCTATTTTAGAGATAGGTTTTGGCACAGGGTTAAATGCTTTTATTACGCTATTGGAAGCCGAAAAACTAAATTTAAAGGTTGATTATAGCGGGGTTGAAGGATATCCTGTTTCCTCAGAAGAAATAGCACAACTCAATTATCCGTTAGAATTAAAAGTAGAAGATAAAATTTCAGTTTTTAATGAATTACATGATCTACCATGGGAGGATAAAAATATAATTTCTGAACATTTCTCGTTAACAAAAAAGCAATTGTTTTTTTCTGAAATTAAAGATGAAAACACTTTTAATCTTATTTATTTTGATGCTTTTGGTGCTCGGGTTCAACCAGAGCTTTGGACCGAATCTATATTTAAAAAAATGTATGATGCGCTTCAAAGCAATGGTGTTCTTGTAACCTATTCGGCAAAAGGAAGTGTGCGTAGAGCTATGCAATCTGTAGGTTTCTTGGTTGAAAGACTTCCTGGGCCTCCCGGAAAACGAGAAATGCTTCGCGCTATAAAAATAGTTTCTAAAGAAGGTTGAAAATCAGTGAAACAGACAAATAAATTTATATGTTAAACCTTCTATAAATAGAGCGTTAATGGTTTATTCTTTTTGTAATTTTAAATTAAAAATGAGAGTTTTAATAACTGGAGCGACAGGTTTGATAGGAAGTGATATTGTAAAAGCATGTCACTTACAAGGTTTTACTGTTAATTATTTAACTACGCAACAGTCTAAAATCATACATAAAGATAATTATCAAGGTTTTTATTGGAACCCTCAAAAGGAGGAGATAGATAGAAAGTGTTTTCATAATGTAGATGCTATCATTCATTTGGCAGGAGCAACTATTTCTAAGCGTTGGACACCAGAGTATAAAGAAGAAATTATTTCTAGCAGAGTAAAAAGTACACAACTGTTAATAGATAACTTAAAAGGAGAATCGCATAGTATAAAACATACAATATCTGGAAGTGCAATTGGTATTTATCCAGATTCTTTAGTAAACTATTATGATGAAAACTTTAAAGAAATCAATACTATGTTTTTGGGTGAAGTAGCAAAAGCCTGGGAAAAAACGGTTGATGGTTTTTCTAATGTAAATGTAAAAGTATCAAAAATAAGAACAGGTTTAGTGTTGTCAAATAAAGGTGGCGCGTTACCTGAAATGATGAAACCTATAAAATTCGGTTTTGGAGCTGCTTTAGGTGACGGTAAGCAATGGCAATCGTGGATTCATATTAACGATTTAAGTAATATGTTTATGTATTTACTTAATCATAATTTATATGGTATTTATAATGGAGTAGCTCCAAACCCAGTTACCAATAAAGAACTAACAAAAATAATAGCAAAAGCCTTAAAAAGGCCTTTGTTTTTGCCAAACATCCCTAGGTTTAGTATGAAGCTTATTTTAGGAGAAATGCATATGTTATTGTTTGATAGCCAGCGCGTAAGCTCTATAAAAATAGAAGATAAGGGGTTTGTTTTTGAATATCATTACTTAAAACCCGCTTTACAAGATTTATTGGAGTAAATGAATCTGGATTAAATGTAATTACATTATTTCTAGATAATATTTAGACAGTATAGTAAATTCTTGTTATTTTAAATAATAATATTGTTTTTTACTCTGTTGAACTAGGAAGAGAAATACATGCGCTAGTCACTTAGATTTAGCGAAATATGCATTAACTGTAGTAAAAACAGAGCAGTCCGGTAAATTTTTTTTCTAATTGAAGGAAACTTATTTTCTGGAGAGGAAATAGCAGATGCAATTTCATTAAAAATAGGAAAAGAACTTATGCGCCTAAGACTCTAGAGAAATTTGCAATATAAATTTCGCAAAATCAAGGAGAACTTATATGTAGATAATTTTCTAATTTTCACAGATATGTTAAGAATGATAGAGAGCAATTGATAACAAAAGATTTTAAAAATGCTTAAGAAATATTAGGAGTAACATCTCAAGACTTAACCGACGGAGTAAAGCCTGTAAAACGAGAGGTAACAGTATAAATTTAATAAAAGGACTTTTCATATTATTTTTTATTAAGCCATTAGAAGAAGGAAAAAGGAATGAAGAAAAAAGAAAAAACAAATTTTACTTGCGATACCAAAACAGGTATTTGTTCATCAAACGAGTCAATTTTACAGAATGAAAATAATTTTGATAAAAGGATTGATATCCAAAAGCCCCAATTGATTTATTATTATGATGCTCTTTGTGGATGGTGTTATGGATTCAACTCAGTAATTACTGAGTTGCAAAAAATATATAAACATAAAATAGATTTTGAATTGATTAGTGGAGGATTATTTTTAGGAAACAGAACAGGTTATATAAATGATATAGCTCCTTATATAAAAGAAGGGGCTTATAAAAATGTAGAAGCAACTACAGGAGTAAAATTTGGAGAAGGTTTTTTAACAGAGCTATTTGGCGAAGGTAAAATTGTGTTGAATTCGCTGCTACCTGCGATTGCTTTGTGTATTGTGAAAGAAAAATTTCCTAAACGTCAGCTAGAATTTGGGGAATTGCTTTTAAAAGCAATTTATTTTGAAGGATTAAACCCTGATAATTTAAGTGGAGTGATAGACTATGCTTTTAAATTTGGTTTTGATAAAAATGAATTCGAAATGAAAATGAAGGATGATGTTTATAAAAGGATGGCCGAAAAAGAATTCAATATTTTCCAATCGAGTGGATTTACAGGTATGCCAGCGTTGACTATAGAAAATAAGGGTAAACAAATAGTCCTTTCTAATGGTTATACTAATTTTGATGTTTTACGATTGAAGTTAGAAGATCTTTTAAACCAATAGATAATTTTAAGGATACAAAATCATTTTGCTAGAAATTAGTTTCAATACGTTTTCTTATTTTACTTTTTGCCTTTGATAAAGGCACATAATTATGTTAATTTTTTTTCGCATTAATATTTACAAATTTATATTTGGATGTGTGAACAAATCTAACTGATAATCCGTGTCGACGTAGTCTCTATCTCCAATCAATATGCAATTTTTTAAATTATATTTTACATCTTTTAGATAATTTAAATTGTGAATATGTGCAGCTGCCAAATCAAATGAATGAGACACACCATTCTTGTCACAAACTGCATGTCATTTAAACCCAAAATATTTACTTTTTTGAGCGGTATAGTAATCAAATGTAGGTTTAATTTTATAAGAATAACAAATTTTGGAACGTCCACCTCTTGCATATTTGCAAATAGGAGTTGGCATAGAATTTACTACAAAAACATCTGTAAATTTAACAAATATTTCACTAATACGTTTTATTATAGATTCTGTATAATTCAATAGTTTTTTGCGTCTTTTATTATAAATATTTCGTTCAATCTTAAATTCTAAATCAATGTTTTTTAAAGATCTAAAGAACTGTTAATTAGTGTTTTTTCTAGTTTTAGTTTTCTAATTTGAGCAAAACTCTCAATATCTCTACATGTTGTTTTAAAGTTATTCAAAATAATTTCATAATTTTCGACAAGATTGATTATTGTGCTTAACTAGTTGTTATATATTTGGTTGGAGTGTTGTATCGCTTGAATAATCTTTTTTCTAAATGCGCAACAGGTTGGCTTATTAGGGCACATTACTTGATATCTAATATTCCATGTTTGTGATAGGCTATTTTATTGACTATCATATAAGTTAAGAATAAATAAGATATAATAAGATGAAATATATTATAAAAAAAAGCCACTTTATAAGACAAAGATGGCTTTTAATAATTTTATTAATTACGATTTCTTAGCAACAATATTTATTTTTAATTCAATATCATCATTAATAAACTTATCACCTAAGTCTCCAAAAGTAGATTTAGACTTGTATTTAATACCCCATTTTGTTCTATCAATACTAAAAGCTTCACTAGACAATGTTAACCTGTTTTCTCCATTTGTAACAGAAACTGGAAAAGAAATATTATGCTTAATGCCTTTAATAGATAAGTTACCAGAAAGCATTGTTTTTCCTTCATTTACAGTTGTTCCTGTAATTTCAAAAGCTGCACTAGCATGATTTGCTGTGTCAAAAAAGTCAGGATTTTTTAAATGACCAAGAAGTTTACCGTTTCCTTCATCTTCAGCAGGAATATCAGTAACAACTATAGAATTCATGTTTATTAAAAAAGAACCACCTTCAATAGCATTATCGTTTATAGATAAAACTCCAGATTCTATATTTATAGTTCCATTATGAGAACCGGTAGGTTTAAAACCTTTCCATTCAATAATTGATGCAGCAGCATCTGCAATATATTTTTGTGATACAGATTTAGCAGTAGCGGCTTCTTTTACGTCACTAGTACTTGCTTCTTTCGCTTTGTCTTTACAGCTTACACTAGTTATAACTAAGGCTACTAATGTAAAAATTGATGCAATGTTTTTTTTCATTTTTAGTGGTTTTGAGTTTAATTGATAAATTTATAAAAAACGACGCAGTATTTAGCTTAAATATTTTTTTAAATTATTTAATGACATTATGACATTTTTATAATAATGGCAGTACTTTTGCCAACTAATTTTAGTATTTGGATAAATTAAATTTACGATGAGTAAAAAAGATAAAAATAAAGATATTGAAAATGAGCAAGTAGAAACTGCTCAAACTGAAACTGTAGAAGTAGAGGAGCAAGTTGAAGAGCTTACAGTAGAAGAGAAATTGCAAGAAGAAGTAAAACAAGAAAAAGATAAGTTTTTAAGGTTATTTGCAGAATTTGAAAACTATAAAAAACGGACTTCTAAAGAACGTGTTGAGTTGTTTAAAACAGCAAGTCAAGACGTTATGGTATCTATGTTACCCGTTTTAGACGATTTCGAGCGTGCTTTATTGCATATTGAAGACGATAAAGAAGCCGAAGAATTACGTAAAGGCGTATTATTAATTTATCAAAAATTAATATCAACTTTAGAGCAAAAAGGCTTATCTGTAATGAAAGTTGAAAAGGGAGATGTGTTCAATGCTGATAATCATGAAGCTATTACGCAAATTCCAGCGCCTTCAGATGATATGAAAGGTAAAATTATTGATATAGTTGAAAAAGGATATATACTAGGAGAAAAAGTAATTCGTTTCCCAAAAGTAGTTATCGGACAATAAACCAAAGACATGGCTAAAAGAGATTTTTACGATATATTAGGTATTAGCAAAGGTGCTAGTGCTGCCGAAATAAAAAAAGCTTACCGTAAAAAGGCAATTGAATTTCATCCGGATAAAAATCCAGATGATGAGAGTGCCGAGGTGAAATTTAAAGAAGCAGCAGAAGCTTACGAAATTTTAAGTGACGATAATAAAAAAGCACGTTATGACCAATATGGTCATCAAGCATTCGAAAACGGCGGCGGAGGCGGCGGTTTTGGAGGCGGAGGCATGAATATGGATGACATATTCAGTCAGTTTGGTGACATCTTTGGCGGTGGCGGTGGTGGCGGCGGCTTCAGTGGTTTTGGCGGCGGCGGAGGTCAACGTCGTGTTAAAGGAAGTAATTTACGTATTCGCGTAAAACTTACTTTAGAAGAAATTGCTAACGGTGTCGAGAAAAAAATAAAAGTAAAACGTAAAGTTCAAGCACAAGGAACTACTTATAAAACATGTAACACATGTGGAGGTAGTGGACAAGTAACGCGTATTGCAAATACTATTTTAGGAAGAATGCAAACATCTGCACCATGTAACGTGTGTGGAGGAGCGGGACAAACTATAGATAAAAAACCAAGCGATGCAGATGCGCAAGGCTTAAAAGTTGCAGAAGAAACTGTTTCTATAAAAATACCAGCTGGTGTTGTAGATGGTATGCAACTTAAAGTCTCTGGAAAAGGAAATGAAGCTCCTGGTAACGGTAACGGGGTTTCTGGAGACCTTTTAGTGGCTATTGAAGAATTAGAACATGAGAATTTACAGCGTGAAGGTGATAATTTACATTATGATTTATATGTAAGCTTACCAGATGCCGTTCTTGGTACATCTAAAGAAATAGACACCGTAACTGGAAAAGTGCGTATTAAAGTCGAAGCAGGTGTACAATCTGGTAAAATTTTACGCTTACGCGGAAAAGGGATTCCAAGTATAAATGGTTATGGTAAAGGAGATTTATTAGTACATGTTAATGTATGGACACCAAAAACATTAAGCAAGCAACAGAAAGAATTTTTTGAATCAATGAAAGAGGATGAGCATTTTGATCCGAAACCAGAAAGTTCAGATAAATCATTTTTTGAGAAAGTAAAAGATATGTTTTCTTAAAAAAAAGAATATCAAAAATAAAAAATCCGTAGAAATACGGATTTTTTTGCTTTAAACTTATTATCAGCTTTTTACAATATTTAATAAAAAAAAACTATATTTGGTTATCACTAAATTTATTTTAGTGATAATTTTTCTTTTTCATAGCAATTTTTTTCCCATCCTTAATTTTTTTTGAGGGTGGGTTTTGTTTTATAAGAAGGTGAAATATATAAAAAGGATGAGTGAAATTAATTCTTAAATTATATAAAACACATTTAATATATTTACGAAAACTAGTAGATTAAAAAATCAGTATGACTAACTTACTTGAAGTTAACGGTGTTTCAAAGAAATTTGGAGACTTTACAGCACTTAATAATGTGTCTTTATCTGTTCCTAAAAGTAGTATTTATGGCCTTTTAGGGCCAAATGGGGCGGGTAAAACCACACTTATTAGAATTGTGAATCAAATTACTATGCCAGATACAGGTTCTGTGTTTTTAGATGGTGAATTTTTAAACGGAGATCATATAAAAGATATTGGCTATTTACCAGAAGAGCGTGGTTTGTATAAATCAATGAAAGTTGGTGAACAAGCTTTGTATTTAGCGCAATTAAAAGGGTTAAGTAAAAGTGAAGCAAAAAAACGGCTAAAGTATTGGTTTGATCGATTAGAAATAGGAGATTGGTGGAATAAGAAAATTCAAGAACTTTCTAAAGGTATGGCGCAAAAAATACAGTTTGTTGTTACTGTATTGCATGAACCTAAATTATTAATTTTTGATGAGCCTTTTTCAGGATTCGATCCTATAAACGCTAATTTAATTAAAGATGAAATTTTACGATTAAGAGAAAATGGAGCTACAGTTATATTTTCTACACATAGAATGGAATCTGTTGAAGAATTATGTGATGACATCATGCTAATAAATAAGTCTAATAAAATACTAGACGGAAAATTAATAGACATTAAACGTCAATATAAAACAAATACTTACGAAGTAGGAATTACTTCAAGCCAAAAGGAAGCGTTTGAACTAGATGTTAATCAAAAGTTTCAAACACAACCAGCCCATTTTAAAACATTAGGAGAAGAGTTGAAGTTAAATATAAAACTATCTGCTGGAGAAACCCCAAATGATTTACTTCAGTATTTAACCTCTAAAGGTGAAGTGTCTCATTTTGTAGAGTTAATACCAAGTGTAAACGATATTTTTATTCAAACGGTTAAGAATAATTAATTTATGAACCATTTACCACTTATAATAAAACGCGAATATTTAACAAAAGTTAGGAATAAATCGTTCATTATTATGTCTTTTTTAAGTCCTATTATAATGATTGGATTAATATCTGTTGTTGCCTATTTGTCTCAAGTGAATAATGATAAAGTTCGTGTTATTTCTGTTTTAGATAATTCTGGATTACTATTAGATATTTTTGAAAATACAGAACATATTACATACCATAAGTTACAAGACTTAACTTTAGAAGAAGCAAGGGTTTTAGCAGTAGAATCATCAAGTTATGGTCTTTTGCATATTGAAAAAGCAAATAGTATAAAGAATATATCTAAAGGAATTAAATTTTATTCAGAAGAGTCACCATCAATAAAAGTTATTTCAGATTTAAAGCATAAAATTCAAAAAGAGCTTACAATTCAGAATAGAATACATATAGGGATTGACATTGAAAAGCTAAAAGGTTCAGAAATTGATGTCACTATTCTTCAAGAAAATTTTGAAGGTGAGAAAACTTCAGAAAGTGATAGTCTTGCAAAACTTGTTTTTGGTATTGCAGCGGGGTATTTATTATTCATGTTTATCATTATTTATGGTAATATGATTATGCGTAGTGTTATTGAAGAAAAAACAAGTAGAATTATAGAGGTTATTATATCGTCTGTGAAACCTATACAACTTATGTTGGGGAAAATTATTGGAACATCTTTAGCAGGTATAACTCAGTTTGCTATATGGCTTATTTTAGGAAGTGTTTTAATGTTTGTAGCATCTATGTTTTTGGGAATAGATTTGGCAGAAATGCAATCACCACAACAGCAAATGCTTCAGCAGACTATGGAGAACCCAGAAATAAATTTTAAAGCTCAACAAATGTTAGCATCATTTTTCAATATGCCTTTAACTAATTTAATTATAGCTTTTGTTTTGTTTTTTGTTTGTGGTTATTTATTATATAGTTCCCTATATGCTGCTATTGGTGCAGCAGTTGATAATGAAACCGACACGCAACAATTTATGATGCCCATTATAATGCCATTAATTTTGGCGGTTTACATTGGTATATTTACAGTTATTGAAGATCCACATGGTACCGTTTCAACAGTATTTTCATTCATACCATTTACATCTCCAGTAGTTATGCTTATGCGTATCCCATTTGGCGTTCCAATTTGGCAACAATTAATATCTTTATTAATATTAATAGGAACCTTTATTTTAATAGTTTGGTTTGCTGCCAAAATATATAGAGTTGGTATTTTGATGTATGGTAAAAAACCGAGTTATAAAGAGATAATTAAATGGATACGATATTAGTATGAACCAAAATATTGAAGCAATAGAAAAGACGCTCGCTAGTAATTCTGCGTGGACTCAATTTAAAGGTATTTTGGAAGTGAAACTTCCATTAGGAGAAGATACACACTTAACAATAGGTAGTATTCTACTCCTATTAGTCGTTTTATTATGTACTCATTTTTTATTGAGATTTATTCGTGTATTAGCAAGTAGAAAACTTCAAAATGAAGATAAATACAGGTTTAAAACTGTTTTTACATTTATAAAATATTTTATATTCTCTATAGTTATTATTGCCACTTTAGATTCGTCTGGAGTAAAAATAACAGCAATATTAGCAGCTTCAACAGCCTTATTTGTTGGTATTGGTTTAGGAATGCAAAAGTTGTTTCAGGATATTATTTCTGGAGTTTTTATTTTAATAGATAGAACAGTTACAGTTAATGATATTATTGAAATAGATAAAAAAGTTGGAAAAATTACAGAGGTTGGTTTAAGAACAACCAAAGCTATTACTAATGATGACAAGATATTGGTAATACCTAATCATAAGTTTTTAAGTGAAATTCTTTATAATTGGACACAAAATAATGAAGTAACAAGAGAATTTGTTGAGGTTGGTGTTGCTTATGGTACAGATGTTGATTTAGTAAAAGCATTGCTCTTAGGAATTGCAGTGCAAGAAGATGCTATTTTGAATGCCCCGAAACCAATTGTGTTTTTTGAAGATTTTGGTGATAGTGCTTTAAAATTTAAATTGCATTTTTATATAAAGGATAGTTTTAATGTTCTTTTAATTAAGAGCGATTTACGTTATAAAATACATAAAGTTTTTAATGATAATAGTATACAAATACCTTTCCCTCAAAGAACGGTTCATGTTGTAAATACATAGAAAAATATGCCTAAAATATTAATAATTGAAGATGAAGCGGCAATTCGTCGTGTGTTGGTTAAAATTCTTTCTGAAGAAAATGATACCTACCAAGTTGAAGAAGCTGAAGATGGATTATCTGGAATAGATAAAATTAAAAAAGAAGATTATGATTTAGTATTGTGCGATATAAAAATGCCAAAAATGGATGGTGTTGAAGTATTAGAAGCTACAAGAAAGATAAAGCCAGAAACACCTATAATTATGATTTCTGGTCATGGTGATTTAGATACTGCTGTAAATACGATGCGATTGGGAGCTTTTGATTATATATCAAAACCGCCAGATTTAAATCGTCTTTTAAATACGGTTCGTAATGCTTTAGATAGAAAAGAATTGGTTGTAGAAAACAAGATTCTTAAAAAGAAAGTTAGTAAAAAATATGAAATGATTGGGGAGAGTGATTCTATCTCTCAAATTAAAGCCATCATAGATAAAGTTGCTCCTACAGATGCTCGTGTTTTGGTTACAGGACCTAATGGTACAGGTAAAGAGTTAGTAGCACATTGGCTTCATGAGAAAAGTGATCGTGTAAAAGCGCCAATGATAGAAGTGAATTGCGCAGCTATACCAAGTGAGTTAATAGAAAGTGAATTGTTTGGTCATGTAAAAGGAGCTTTTACTAGTGCTAATAAAGATAGAGCAGGTAAATTTGAAGCCGCAAATGGAGGAACTATTTTTCTAGATGAAATAGGAGATATGAGTTTGTCTGCACAAGCTAAAGTACTTCGTGCTTTACAGGAAAGTCGTATTCAGCGAGTTGGTAGTGATAAAGATATAAAAGTAAATGTAAGAGTAGTTGCTGCAACAAATAAAGATCTAAAAAAGGAAATAGCAGAAGGTAGGTTTCGTGAAGATTTGTACCATAGACTTGCTGTAATTTTAATAAAAGTACCAGCATTAAATGATAGACGAGATGATATTCCTTTATTGATTAATCATTTTTCAAAGAAAATTGCTGATGAACAAGGGACGACGCGAAAAAACTTTTCAGATAAAGCAATAACATTACTTCAAGATTACGATTGGACAGGTAATATTAGAGAACTAAGAAATGTAATTGAACGCTTAATTATTCTAGGAGAGAATGAAGTTAGCGAAGCAGATGTTAAAATGTTTGCTAGTAAATAAATAAAAAGTACTCTATTATATATTAGAGTGCTTTTTTTATGGGTGGATTCAAGTCATAAACGCAACACTAGAGTTTTGAATTATAAATTCATTAAACTTTTCATTAGGTGTTAAGAAGTTATATCTTTTTCTGGGTCTATTATTTAATTTTTCAACGGCATCATTTACCTGTTGAATTTTGATGTTATCAAAGTTAGATTTTTTCGGGAAATACTGTCTTATTAAGCCATTTAAATTTTCGTTAGCTCCCCTTTGCCAACTGTGGTAGGGCTTGGCAAAGTAAAAATCGATATTTAATTCTTCTGCTATAGCTTTATGGTTGGTAAATTCTTTTCCATTATCCGAAGTAATGGTATGAATAAAGGGTATCCAAGGCTCTAAGAGTTCAATG
>CALKXS010000112.1 GCA_938003745.1 uncultured Algibacter sp. | reverse complement strand
TAAGGTTCTAAAATTATGTTCATCTGTATGAATGATAATTAAATTCGGTTTCTTTGCTTTTTTCGATTTCTTCTGAAATGCTTTCACTTGCATTCCGAATAAAAAAACAAAAAAAACAACTCCAGTCTTTATTAATGTATTTCTTTTCATATTGTACTCTTTTTAATGTTAATATTATTTATTTATATTTAATTAGAATATCACTTCTTCATGAACCATATTTCCATCTACATCATAATGTTGAAATCTGGCTATAGGTTTATTATTTTCACGATCTACTTTTACCGCTAGGAAGCCTCCCTTTATTCTTAAAAATTTATGTTCTGGTCTTAATTCATTTTTTTTCCATCCCCCAGCATGTTCGTTACTTGTAGCTCCTTGACTAAACTCCATCAAACCAGTTTTAGGATCTTTAGAAACATACTGCCAATGACGGTCTCCATTAGTAACAATCACATCGTTTTTTGCCAAATAACTTCTGAACCACTCCCCTTCTGTTTGAAAAGATTTGTTTGCATGGTTGTCATTCTTCCCTTTAATTCTATCTGGTCCAACAATTGGAGTTGGAGTAATTAAAACTTTAAAAGATGCATTAGATTTTTTAATCGTTTTTTGCAACCATTCTTTTTGCTCAGCACCCAAAATAGTTTTGTCTTTGTTATCTTCCTCCCAATTGTCTGAGCGATATTCTCTAACATCAACCAACCAAATCTGTAAGTCTTTTCCCCATTGAAATGTCCTGTAGGGTTTTTCTATAATTGGAGCTTGTTCATACCAAATTTTTAATCCATCTTTATAGGTTATTTCTCCATAAGGTGTACTCCCTGGAGAGGTATCATCTTTTAATAAATCATGGTCGTCCTTTTCTAAATACAGAGGTACGTTAGCATAAAAATCTACTAAAGAAGGAAATGAATTAATAGCATGCCACTTATGACGTGCTAGCTCAATTGTTTTTGCATAAGGACCTGGTTTGTCATAATATACATAATCCCCTGTTTGTACATGAAAATTAGGGTTCAGTTTAGCCATAGCATCGTAAACTTTTAAACCACGCTCGGTATCATCATAAGTCCAATACATTTGACAAGTAGTTGTTGTAAAAATAATAGGTTCTATTTCATTAGATTTAGGTTTCGTTTTAAAACCTCCTTGAATTTCTGAGATAGGAGATTTTTCATTTTTCCGTCCTTTAATCACTAAATTATATTTCGTATTGGATTTTAATCCTTCAAAACGATGTTTTAAAGTGTAATCTTGATAAGCCGAAACAGCCTCCCAATCTAATAAAATGTTGTGATTTTTAGAGTTCAACTCTATTCTAACCTCACCAAAAGCTCCTTTTACAAAACCTTCCATTTTCTCAACAGGCATGCTTTCGTCAAAATCAATAGGTTTACACAATGGCGCTTTCGTTCTTTTATGCTTTAATGGGACTGGTTTTTCATCAGCACATAAACGAGTTAGAATAATTGCTGAATTTGACGAAACTTCTCCAATTTTTAATCCTGTAGTAAAAAACACCTTTTCATTTACTTCTTGAGCATATAACAATATGTTTGAAAGAAACATTAACCCTAAGACTAAATTAAACTTTAGAATATTCTTCATATCCTCTATTTTTTAATATTTATCAAACCAATATCTAAAATGCCAGCTCCTAAAAATGTTTTTGAAACTTTAGCTCCAGAAGGTTTGTTTGCGATAATCGTCATGGTATGTTTTCCTCCTGATAAATTTCCTAATCTTTCGTTGACAGGAATCAATCTATAATCATCAAAACCTTCTTCTAATACCAAAATATTTTTTCCATCAATGGCAACAGATATTCTTCCTGGATTCCTTTTAGAAAATCTGGCTGTATGCCTTAAATACAAATGAGGATTATCTAGCTCTCCTTCTTTAATTTCAAACTCTTTATGTAAATACAAGGTTTCTCCCTCCCAATTTCCTTCTAAAGCTGTTCTTGTACTTGTTTTTAATGGTAATTGAATTGTTGGCCAATCTTTGGCTTCCTTCCAAAATTTTTCAGAAGCTTTAAAAACCGAATTAATTTCTTCTCCTGGAACTCCCGTTCCTTTTCCCGATTTTGTTTCTTCTTTCTTTGTATCGAAAAAAGCACTCCATTTTTGACTAGAAGCCACTATCTCTTCAATTTTAGCATCCTGATGAATATTTTCTATATAATGCCAAACAGCTTCTTCTTTGTAAGTTTTACCATTTAAAACACTTGAAACTTTAACAGTATTATCCCCTTTTTTTAACGGAATATTATTCCATCTATAAATAGCATCAGATGCATTTTTAAGCGTACCATAGCTCATACCATTCACCTCTAATTCAACTTCTGCTAAGTTTGAATATACCGTAATCTCTGCATGATCTAAAATCCTCATATTGAATTGTTTGTATGCCAAGTGTAACATAGGTTCTTTATTCCAATTTGCTTTATACAAGTAATAAGAATCCTTTCTCTCATCTCTTCCTTCTGCAACCAAACCTTTATCGTGTAACAAAGGGACTCTTCCTTGATCGTATTTTGTTGCCAAAAACTCAACCAATGTCCATACATAACTTCCCCATAACCATGGGCGTTTTTTAATTTCTACCAAATGTTTTTCATGACTGTAATTGTAAAAATCTACAGGGTGAAATTGATCTTGATTATAAGGTGCTACTTTTCTATTTTCATCAAAATGATTAATCGCTCCACCAGCACCATATTCTGTTATTGCATAGTCTAAGTTTGGTTCATTTTTCTTTTTATCATCCAACCAACTAAAGTCTTCTGGACCTCCTTCATAAGCATTCCAATACCAGCCTTGGTAGCGATTCCAACCTGACAGATCAGCAACATTATTTCTTTTGCCTTCCAACCAACTCACTCCACAAGTCAACCTTGATGGATCTGCTTCTTTGGCTATTGTATTTAAGTCTTCAAGTAAAGGAGCTACGTTAAAACCTTGAAAAACATCGTATCTAATTTCATTAAATAATCCCCAAATGGCGATAGATGGGTGATTGTACAACTGGTAAACCATCTCATTCATTTGATCTTTACAATTCGTTTGAAATGCTTCCGATTCGTAAAACTGTTTAATCATTGCCAATTCTGTGTATAACACAATTCCCGTCTTATCTGCCAATTCATATCTATACTTGCTATGAGGATAGTGAGACAAACGAACAGATGTCAAACCAATATCGTGCATCAAAGCATTATCCGCTTCAAAATGCTCTTTTAACATGGCAGAACCAACTCCTGGGTAATATTGATGCAAAGCGGCACCGTACAAAGGATATGATTTTCCGTTTAAATAGAATCCCTTGTTTTTTTCTACAGCCACAGTTCTAAAACCAGTAGTTTCTATAACTACATCAACTAACTTTTTCCCTAAATACAATTCCGTTCTCACTTTATACAAAGCAGGATTTTCTTTACCATGCCAAAGTATTGGCTTTTTTACGGTCATAGGAATATTTACTTTCCAATTGTTCTTAGAAACAGTGCCTTTAAAATCTTTTTTAGCTACACGCTCATTGTTTCCATCTAGTATGCTACATACAACTTTATATTTTCCTTTCACACCCTTTAAAGCATCTAAACGCACTTCTATTTCTAAGTCAGCCTTACTTGAATTTACATTCAATTGTTTACAATACACCCCTGTAGAAGCATAATGTAACGGACTAATACAAACCTTATCTTTTACCTCTAACCATACAGGTCTAGTAATTCCTCCAAATTTAATATAACCTCCTCCTAATGGGGTAATTTCATTTGTATGTTCATTATTCACCTTTACAGAAATGGTATTCTCTTTTCCATAATTAACTTTGTTTGTTATTTCGAAAATAAAAGCACTGTATCCTCCTTTATGATATCCTACTTTCTTACCATTGATAAAAACATCCGTAGTTATATATGCCCCATCAAATCGAAGAAAAATTCTTTTATTTTTTAAATTATCTTCTATAAATAATTTTCTCTTATACCAAGCATCTCCTGCATACATCACCTCTTTTCCATGCTCTCTATAAATCTCTGATGTTCCTGAAGGATTGAACGTATGTGGCAAAGTTACTTCTGACCAGTTGCTCTCTGAAATTGGGCTACTCAAAGCATTAGAGTCATTACCTAATTTAAAGAACCAAGAATCATTAATGTCTTTCTTATATGTATGTTGTTGTCCATAATTACTAAAGCCATTTAACAAAAAGAGCACTAGAAGTAAATAATTTTTAAATTTCATTTGTACGAGTTTAATTGTTTATTATTTGTTGTTTGTTTTACCTGTTCGCACAAGCAAAAATAGTTTAAAGAAATACTTGTTCAAAGATATTTCATTCCAAGTAAATAATTTCCTGTTGAGCGAGCTTATTGGCTTTATTAGCAAATTTATAATAAAGACAATAAGCGTAAACTCTTAGCTATAATTATATTAAGCCTTTTTCTTTTTTGTATTTGTTTTTTTAGCTTTAGGCTCAGCATGAACAAAGGTTGGAAATCCTCCATTATCTAAATCACCATCACATTCTTTAATAAGAATTGCTTTTAATTTTTCAACTCTTTTTGGATGTTCATCATTTAATACTTTTTCTTCTCTATAGTCATCAGGTAAAAAATACAACTGAAAAAGATCATGAGATTCTTGATACCTTAATTTCCATCCTTCTTTTGTTACTATTGCTGGTCCTAACTTAGAAGCGTATACAATATAATCATGCGGTACGCTTTGTCCACCTAACAATGTTTTTGCATAAGACTTACTATCTTTCTCATCATAATTATTTCCTCCAATTAACTCAGAAATCGTATTTAAAATATCAAAATTCGCAACTCTTTGATCACTTTTAGAACCTGCTTTAATTTTCCCAGGCCAATACCAAAACAAAGGAACTCTAACTCCACCTTCCCAGTTATCTCTTTTCAAACCAGCCATTCCATCATTACCATCAAAAATATCACCATTTACCTCACTATAATATTTATCATCAATATTATTAAATTTTGATCCATCTAATTTCAGCTTACTGTTTGACGTTTTCCCTTCTTGAACCGTATACACTTCTTGACCATTATCTCCTGTAAAAACGATAATTGTATTTTCTAAAAGTCCTAATTTATCAAGATGATCATGAATCTTACCTACGCTATAATCTAATAGTTTAATCATCGTAGCATATTCCTTTTCAAACTCCGTTAAATCAGGATTATTTTTTAATTCAGGATCCACGGCCGGTACAGCAATCGGACCATGAGGTAATTGCGTTGGGTAATAAATAAAGAAAGGTTTGTTAGTTTCATTTGGATTATTTTTATCAATAAACCCTAACATTTTTTCTACAAAAAGATCTTCAGAATATTTCTTTTTACCAGTCATATCCCACCTTTCTTTATAATTCTCTGGTGATTCAATCGCTCCTGTTTTAGCACAGTCAATATGAGTATTTCCAGGAATTTCAATAGCTTTTCCATTTTCAAATAAAAATGGTGGATAAAATCCATGACATCTCCGGTGATCATAAAATCCATAGTGATAATCCCAACCATGACTTTTAACTCTCTCAGAAGTAGTAGCGAATCCCCATTCTAATTTTCCAAATTCAGCAGTTACATAACCAGCGTTTTTAGCAACCGTTCCTAAAAAAATCTCATTTTCTTTAGCTGGTTTCGATACTTTATGAATTTTTTCTGCTATTTCCTCAATATCTAAATCTTCAAATTCTTTCTCATAAACTCCACCTCTAGTTAAAGTCCATTGTTGTTTGTGAGCATCATGCATACCATTAATCAAACTTGCACGAGCAGGTGCACAAAAATTACAACCATATACATTATTAAAACTCATTCCTTGATCTGCTAATCTATCTATATTTGGAGTAGTAAAATGTTTTTGTCCATACGCTCCTAACATACCTCTACCTAAATCATCTGCATATATTAAGATAATATTTGGTTGTTTTTGATTTTGCCCTTTCGAAATCTCTTTCTTATTTGAACAAGCAACTAAGCCTATTAATAAAGCGATACTAAACAATTTAATGATTTTCATTTTGTAATTTATTATTTTCATAAGTCTATTTTTTAACGGCTGCTTTTACTCTTCTTAACAATTCATAATGGATCCGTTCACTCCATTTATAAAATTTTTCTTCATTACTTTTTTCTATATAAGCAAAATTTGTGCCATTCAATAAAATTGCACTTCTTAATGTTTTCTGTTCTTTACATCCTGAAAATAAGATGAGTCCTATTAAAATTAATGGTAGCCCTTGAATAGTTTTATTATTTGATATTCTATTCATTCTTAACTTTAATCAGTTGTTTGATCACACGTTTCTTGTTATTTTATTTTGGCAAATCATTTAAAGGAGTTTCAATATATTTTATTAAAAGTGATTTTAGTTTTTTAGCCTTTTTTGGATATTTATCAATGATATTCTTTTTCTCTCCAGGATCAGCATCCAGATTGTACATTTCAAAACCCGTTTTGGTTTTGGTGAATTTCATATTGCCTTTTCTTAAGGCAATCATATCTCCTTTATTGTCTTGTTCTAAAATTACATCAGTTCCTTTGTCATCTTTTCCTATTAAAGTATTCCAATACGCTCGGCTATCTGCTGCCTCATTTTTAGGAATATCGATATTCAAAAACTCACCAAAAGAAGCTATAAAATCAACTTGGCTTACAAGTGCATTGGACACTTTAGATTTTATCTGTGAAGGCCAATGAACAATAAAAGGAACTCTAGTTCCTCCTTCTTGAATTCCATATTTCCCACCACTATAAATTCCAGCTGGCTTATGCCTACCCTCAATAGATCCGTCTTTATAACCATCGAGAATTACTGGACCATTATCACTCGTGAAAATGATCATAATATCATCATCTACCTTCTGTTTTTTAAGCATTTTTAGTACCTCACCAACAAACCAGTCTAACTGTACAATATTATCGCCACGCATACCTAAACCTGTTTCTCCTTGAAATCTTGGATGTGGCATTCGTGGTGCATGAATATCACAAGATGAAAGAAACAAAAAGAATGGTTTTTTCTTACTTTTCTTTACAAACTTTGTAGCTTTTTTAAGAATTTCTTCAGGCATTGAATAGTCATCCCATAAAGCCTTTTTACCACCTTTCATGTATCCTATTCTACCAACACCATTTATTACCGAACCGCTATGTTGTGAATCTCCTTTATATAAAGTAATAGCTTCTGGATTTAATTCTGCATCTGGATATTTTGTACCAGGAATTGAATCAGGTATTCTTTTACCTCTGCGTGATACTGTTATAGGATCTTTTGAATTGTGCTTATAAACTTCTTTGTTTTCAATATAAACAAAGGGAGCTCTATCATTTGTGGCTGGAATAACAAAACTATAATCAAATCCAACATCGTTAGGCGTAGGACTTATTTTTGAATTCCAATCAACATTTCCATTTCCTACACCTAAATGCCATTTTCCAACAATAGCAGTGCTGTATCCTGCTTTTTTGAATAATTTCCCTAGCGTAAATTTTTTAGAATCAATAGCAATCTTTCCATTAATTCCTTGAATTCCAATATTCTTTCGAAATCCCATATCTCCCGTAAGCATTGAATAACGAGAAGGACTGCAAGTTGAAGCTGCACAATGCCCATCTGTAAACTGAATTCCTTCTGAAGCCAGTTTATCAATATTTGGAGTTTTTATCAGCTTTGCTCCGTATGCACCAATATCTCCATATCCTATATCATCGGTATATATAATTACAACGTTTGGCTTTTTTTGTGCTGTTATACTAATTGTAAAAAGTACAAGTAATGTTAATAGTATTTGTTTAAAATTCATTTGATTAATTCTTTATTATTGACACCAACGGTTTATTAACACCTCTGTTTTAAAATTTTCTTGCACATTTCCGTTTACTGTAAGGTGTGTTGAAACCTTGTATTTCTTTGACAAATCTAAAATGCTGTCACTCTTAAAGGTGATGATTGTATTTTCAAAAGGCTCAAGAATTGGAATAACACTAGAAGCAATCTTTTCATCTTGAATAAAAAATTCTAGAATAGCTTTTTCGTTGGATGCTACTTGTCCGAAATTACTGACTTCAATATTTATCTTTGTTCCATTTTCATTGGAACTTATAACTGGTTTTAAGGCTGAAAGAATTGGTTCAATATATTTTACACTAGGTAAACGAGACCATCCCATAAGTAATTTCCCTTCTGAAGTTTTCCCTAAAAGTTTTCCTGCAAAATTGGTTTTGGTAAATCCATTGCCTCTACCTTTAAATACAAGAATTAGATCTTTTCCATCTTTTTCTGTTCTTTTGACTTTACATCCACGACCAAAATTAACCTCTGAAGAAGCTCCAAAGCGCAATGACTTTATATCCATATCCGTATGAGGATTGAACCCTTCTTCTGCCTTTACTTTTACATAAATCTGATGTGTATCTGCATCAATAAGATCAGTTCCTAATACTTCCAACTGACGTCCAACGGTCAATGGAATACAAACGTTTTTCGAGTTATGGTTATCGTTTCCTTTTTCGGTGTCTTTATCAACATCCAACGCAGCAAAGTTAATCTGCATTGCTCGTCCCAATTCATCTTGAAGAATCATCACTCGTTCATAGCGATACCATTCATTTTGCGTTCCATCTTCATATTTACAATAGGCACGACCGTAAGCCAACCCTGGTTCACTTACCCAATTTACCCCATCCTTAGAACGTTGATAAAAAGCTTCCCAATGTGCATAATCATGCGTAATCATATGATACTGTACTCCATCATACCAAAGAGC
>CALKXS010000111.1 GCA_938003745.1 uncultured Algibacter sp. | reverse complement strand
GGTAAGTGATTTTCATCTGAATAGATATTTTAATGAATTTTGCTTTAGAATCAACCGCTCTCAAACTAAAGAAACAATATTCAACAATTTAATAACTAAAATGGTCAGAAAGGAAAAAGTATATCAATCTGAATTAATAGGTAACTAACTACTGACCTCTATAATTTTATATCAGCAGATGCTATGAAATACATAATTACTGGCTGTTGCAACAGTTCTTTAATATGAGAATAATTGTCTTTATTTAAAATATCGTCATTTTTTTTTACTAATAAATTTTCAGGATAGAAAATAGCAAATTTATCTACATAGGCCTTGATTTGATTATCATCCATTACATCTAGATTTATTACAAGTGAACCTTTAAGCTAGGATCGTTGCATTGAATATAGTTTAGTCTTGAAGTAAGAATTATTTTTAAGTTTTTATTTTGTTGGGATGTTTTATTTAGTCTTTCATATAGGTTTTTTAAATCCATATCAGTCAATCCTCCACTCATATAAGCTTCATCTAAACCTAGCACACATTTTCTTTTTTAAAATCAAAATTTTGTGAAATATGATTATTTATAGTATTAAAAGTATCATCTATAAAGTCCTTTGCAACTAAATCTCGAATCTTGATGAAAAACAGAGGCTTTTCAGGTAAACCATTAGATTCATTTAAAATATCGTGGAGTAGTCTATAGCAAAATGGTGTTTTTCCCTGTCCTGGTTGTCCTAAAACAAATAGCATATTATAATTTTCTCTTAGATTAGGGAAATTTCTATCTTTTAAGAAATAATTGTTTAAGAATTCATGGACTGATATGTTCTCTGCGGGGTCCAAAAAGTCATCAGTACTCTTTTTATCAATTAAATTATTTTTATAAATTTTGAAATTAGGATCTATATATAAATCTTGTAATGTTTCATTTGAATCTTCAACTTCGGCTTGTAATTTTGAAGTGTAATATTCATTTATAGTTAAGTAATGTTCAATTTGATTTTTAAAAGATGCATTCTCAGATTCCAAAGGGTTATTAAAGTAATCAACTAAAAGTTGATACTTTTCTTTATTCATTGAAAATTCTTCTAACAGATTATCTCGAAATCTATTGTAATATTTGTAATAATAGTTTTGAGAAACAACTATATTTAATAAGCTTAAATATTTTTCAAATAGGGCGTATGATTTGGTGAGGTATTTGGGGTTATGTTGTATTATATTTTTGAAAAACTCATCGGTTATGATTATTTCATGTTGAAAATAATCTTTCCATTGCATTTCAATTTCATTGAAAGTCACAGATAGTTTTGTGGCTTTGTTTATCTTTTCTTGACCTAGTTCTTTTGAAAGCTCAACATTGGTTTTTTGAGTTACATTAAATAGGAGTTCAAAAGCTTTTGACTCTTTAGTTTTACTTATTTTTAAAATTTCTGTAGCGCACGAGGCTAACTTAAAATCAAACAAATTTTCTAAAACCTTTTTAGTGTCAACTTTATAGTTGAGTTTCGAGCTGTTTAATTTTATTTGCATAAGATATAGTAAAGTATTTATAATTTTTAAATGTAAGAATTATCTATTTAAAAAATAAATTAATACGCTCTTTATCTTATACGAAAGTGTTAATTTTTTTCGTTTAGAAAGGTATATGAAAAATATCGCCACCATTTTAGTCTTTTTATGTGTTATTGGTTTGGTCGTTTTTAAGTTTCAACCAAATAAGGAATCTGTAAAAGAGTTAGTCGAATTAATAGATACACGGAGTTTAATTGATAAAGACAGTCTTACTATTAAAACTAGAGTAAACATTCCAGAGGGATATAAACGGGTAATTTATTCTAAAGGTTCTTATCAAGAATATCTTAGAAATTATAAACTTAAATCTTTTGGAAGTAAAATTATAAACTATGATGATTCTGAATATTATTGGCAAGATGGACATATAGGAATACTAGATATTCCAGTACCCAAAAATGGATTGCAACAATGTGCAGATGCTTTAATTAGAATACGTAGTGAATACTTATGGAATACTAATCAAAAAGAAAAAATAGGCTTCAATTTTACTAGCGGACATTATTGTTCTTGGATAAAATATGCAGAAGGTTATAGACCAAAAATTAAAGGTAATAAAGTAACGTTTCATAAAACGACTTTAAATGACCACTCTAAAAGAAATTCCTATAAGTATTTGAATTTAATTTATATGTACTCAGGACATTGTCTTTATATCATGAACTTCCTAAAGTTAATGATGTAAAGAATTTGAAACTTGGTGATATGCTTATTAAAGGAGGTTCTCCAGGTCATATAGTTATGATTTTTGACGAAGTTGTAAATAAGAAAGGAGAGAAGTTGTATTTGCTATTTCAAGGCAATACACCAGCGCAAAGTGTTCATTTGGTTAAAAATTTAGAAGACTCAAATATTTCACCATGGTATCATTTAAAAAAAGATGCTACAATTCCTGTTTCTAATTACATATTTGGTAGCTCTAAGTTTGTGAGGTTTAAATAGTGTTACTTATTTTTGCAGTATGAGCAAACCACTTACAGAACAAGAATTGCACAATCTTGCAATGAACCATGTTGGAAAAGATTTAGAACAACGAGGTTTCGAATTTATAGCTATAAATAGCAAGCTTAAAAAGCATCCGCAATTTGTTTGTATAGATAAAACCAAGCAGTATTATTTTGTTATTGTTAGAGCGGTTATTTTACCAGATAACCCTAATAATTATGATGTTATATGGATGGAGTCTTTTAAAAAACATGCTAGAGAAAATGATGCGAAAGTTTTATATGCTGGAGTAGGCTTAGGGAATAAAGACGAAGGTGAAAAAGAGGTGTATCTAAATGAGGAATATTTATTAGAGTATGAAGGCATACAAGTTTTAGATACTAATCTTAATTAATAATTCCGTAAATGAAAAATTATATAACAATATTTATGATTTGTTTTCTTAGTCTTAACTGTAAAGAGGAGCCTAAGAAAGTTGAGACAAAAATAAAAAACACAAAGCTTAGAGGTTCTGTTTTTGGAACATCGTATTCTGTTATTTATGATTCAAATGTAAATTATGAAAAACAATTTGATAGTTTATTCTATGTTATAAATAAATCTTTATCTACCTATCAAACAAATTCAGATTTATCTAAGCTAAATAGGGGAGAGGATGTTTTTATTGATAATCATTTTATAAACGTTTATGACGCTTCAAAATCTATTTTTGATTCGACAGAAGGGGCTTTTGATCCAACAGTAGGAAATGTAGTTAATGCATGGAGTTTTGGCGCCGACAAAGCTATTAAAGATTTGAATAGAGTTAAAATAGATAGCTTAATGGCTTTTGTAGGTTTTAATGAAACTACTAGATCAGAAAATAAAATAAATAAAGAAAACCCTAATATTTATTTAGAATTTAACGCAATTGCCAAGGGGTATGGAACTGATGTTATTGCAGGTTTTTTAGAATTGAAAAACATCAAAAATTATTTAGTTGAAATAGGTGGAGAAATACGAGTTAAAGGAATTAATGTTGATAAAAACTCTAACTGGAAAGTTGGAGTAGAAACACCTCGTTTTGATGGGGAGCAATCTATTTATAAATCTATAACTTTAAAAGATGAAGCCATGGCTACTTCTGGAACATATAGAAAGTTTAAAGTAGATGAGAACGGTAATAAATATGCTCACATTATAGATACAAAAACAGGATACCCTAGTAAGACTAATTTATTAAGTATTTCTGTAATAACAGATCAATGTATGTATGCTGATGCTTATGCCACAGCATTTAAAGCTATGGGGATTGAAAAAGTGAAAACTTTTTTGAAATTACATCCAGAAATGAAAGTGTTTTTGATTTTTGAAAATGATAAAAATAAGTTAGAGACTTTGTCTTTAAATGACTTTCCTGAATAATTAATTTGAATATCCGTAATTAGGCATAATTATAAAAAAGACTTATTTTAGATAAAAAAATAAGGATGAATATTTTCAGTTTTATAGCCCATTTTGATAGTGAGGAGTCCTGTCGTAATCACTTAAAGGCAGAGCGAGATAAAAT
>CALKXS010000110.1 GCA_938003745.1 uncultured Algibacter sp. | reverse complement strand
TATTTTATCTCGTTCTGCCTTAAAGTGATTACGACAGGACTCCTCACCATCAAAATGGGCTGTAAAACTGAAAATATTCATCCTTATTTTTTATCTAAAATAAATCTTTTTTATAATTATGCCTAATTACGGATATTCAATATTGTTTATTACTATTTTAATAAATTTCATCAATAAAAACGATATAGGATAAAATAATTATAACAGTTAATTAAGTATAATATATTGTTAAAAATCTTATCTCTATAATTAATAAATAGGTTAATATTCTAACTCTATTTTTGCTAAATAGTTAAAAGTTAAAAATACTCAACTGTACGTATTGCTTCGTAATAATTTATTTATTATTTTTACAAAAAATAGATAAATCGTTATATTTTATCGAAATAAAAGACTGTAGTCTATGATTTTAACAATTACTTTAATAATTACATCTTTGTTATCACTGAATTTTATTTTGTTAAAATTTAGTTCAAACAAAATAATTAAGCCTAAGACTACTAATAAAAAACCTGTAATTTTACACCCCCAAGTTAAATTGAATGTAAATTCAAAAAACCTTGCAGCAACAGGAAGTTAATTAGCATTAGTTTTTAACCAACTTATTGACGTTAAGTTTTTACTATTTAACGCTTCGTTTACTACTGAAAAATGCTTATTTCCAAACCAATACCCTCTATTAGCACTTAAAGGCGAAGGATGTCCAGCTTCCATAATAACATGTTCCTTTTTGTTTATCAATTTTTTCTTTTTCTTGGCATAACCTCCCCAAAGTAAAAAAATCACATTTTCTTTTTGAGAACTAATAAGTTCTATCACTTTATCTGTAAAAATCTCCCAACCCTTCTTTTGATGACTTCCTGCTATACTTTCTCTAACCGTTAGAGTTGCATTTAATAATAATACACCTGAATTAGCCCAATGTCTCAAATTTCCGCTTATTGGATAATCTCCTCCAATGTCACTTTGTAATTCCTTAAAAATGTTTCGTAACGATGGTGGATGACTTATTTCATCATTAACAGAAAAACACAACCCGTTTGCCTGTCCTTTTCCATGATACGGATCTTGACCAATAATTACCACTTTAACATCATCAAAATGACAATGATTAAAAGCATTAAAAATCTCTTCTATAGGCGGAAAACAAATATTATTCTCGTATTCACCCTCAACAAAAGATATTAACTCTTTGAAGTAATTCTTTTCAAATTCTTCTTCTAGTTTTACTTTCCAGCTTTTATCTAATTGAAAATGCATCGCCATTTATTAAAAATCATACTCAAAAATAGTACTATCTTTATTCAAAATAAAACTAACTACATTGAAAAAATTAAAATTTCCAACAGCTCAAACCATATTATTAATTATTGCTGGGATTGTAGCTGTTTTAACTTGGGTAATTCCTTCTGGAGAATATGATTCTTTATCTTACAACAAAGAAAATAATACATTTATATCTCAAGGATTAAAGGAGTCAAAAACATTTCCTGCAACGCAAGAAACCTTAAACAGTTTAAATATAAAGATACCTGTTGAAAAATTCATTAATGGTGATATATGGAAACCGATAGGTATACCAGATACGTACAAAATTGTAGAATCTAGCCCTCAAGGCATTTTAGATTTTTTTAAATCTCCAATCAAAGGAATTATAGAAGCAGCAGATATTATTTTTCTAGTTTTAATTATAGGTGGGTTAATTGGTGTTATTGATAAAACAGGAGCTTTTGACGCTGGTATATCTTGGCTAGCTGAAAAATTAAAAGGATATGAATTTGTATTAATAATTATAGTAACTATTTTAATAGCAATTGGAGGAACAACATTTGGTCTTGCTGAAGAAACCATAGCCTTCTATCCTATTTTAATCCCCGTATTTCTTGCAGCTAAATATGATGCCATGGTTGCATTGGCCTGTATTTACTTAGGCTCTTCAGTAGGTACAATGTGCTCTACGACCAATCCTTTTAGTGCTATTATTGCTTCTAACGCATCAGGTATAAACTGGACAACAGGCTTAACGGGAAGATTTATAATGTTAATCTTATGTACATTAATCTGTATTATATACATATTAAGATATGCGCATCGTGTAAAAAAGGAACCATCAAGATCTATTATCTATGATCAAAAAGGTGACATAGAAAAACTATTTGGAAGCTCAACTTATACAACTTTAAAATTAACAAACAGATTACGTTTAATACTAATAGTATTTATTTTATGCTTTATTATTATGATTTATGGTGTATCTAATTTAGAATGGTGGTTTGTAGAAATGACAACTGTCTTTTTAGTTGGATCTATTTTAATAGGCTTTATAGCGAAAATTAAAGAATATGATTTTGTCGATTTATTTGTAAAAGGAGCTAGCGAATTACTTGGTGTTGCTATAATTATAGGAATAGCTAGAGGTGTAACTGTTTTAATGAATGATGGCCAAATAAGTGATTCATTACTTTATTATGCTAGTAATATAACAAATGGAATGAATAAAGGTATCTTTGCAAACACCATGTTGTTTATATATAGTGGGTTATCCTTTTTTATTCCATCTTCATCAGGAATGGCGGTTTTAACCATGCCAATTATGTCTCCTTTAGCAGACGGTGTTGGAGTTGGTAGAGAAATTGTTGTAAATGCGTACCAATATGGCATGGGGTTATTTGCTTTTTTAAACCCTACAGGGCTAATTTTAGCATCTCTAGCAGTTGTAAAAGTTAGTTACAATAAATGGTTGAAATTTGTTATGCCTTTAGTTATAATTCTAACCATATTTACTATGCTTGCATTAACTATTCAGGCCTATTTTTAATTAAATATTCTAACTAAAAGTTCCTTAAGCAAATCACCTTGAGGTACAGCGTTAGAACCAACACCTTTACTTTTAACATCAAACTCTCTTAACAAAGCAATAATAGCACTAACTTTCCTTATAGGAAAATTACTTGCAGCAGCAACGTAATCATTAACAAAATATGGATTTACACGAAGCGCAGAAGCTACATTACGTGGTGATTTATCATTTAAACCATGAAAATGCAATAATTGAGAGAAATAGCTAAATAATAAAGAGACAGTAACAACCATAGGGTTATCCTTAGGGTTTTCTGCAAAATAATTTACAATTTGGTGTGCTTTTATAACTTGTCGTTCACCTATAGCTTTTCGTAATTCAAAATTATTGTAATCCTTACTTATACCTATATTTTCTTCAATAGTTTCTGGTAAAATTTGACTACCCTTTGGTAAAATTATTTGAAGTTTTTCTAATTCATTATTAATTTTACTTAAATCTGTACCTAAAAATTCCACAAGCATTTGTGCCGCTTTTGGTGTGATAGTATATTCTTTTGGTGCTAAAACACGTCTTATCCAATCTGCAACTTGATTTTCATAAAGCTTTTTACTTTCATAAACAACACCAGCTTTTTTTAGTGACTTATATAGCGCTTTACGCTTATCAATCTTTTTATATTTATAATTTACAACCAAAACTGTTGTTGGCTGCGGATTACTAGCATATGCAGCTAATTTCTCTATAGTTCTAGATAAATCCTGAGCTTCTTTTATAATAATTACCTGACGCTCTGCCATCATAGGATAACGCTTAGCATGACCAGCAATGTCTTCTATAGTAACATCTCTGCCATATAAAGCCATTTGATTAAAACCTTTATCCTCTTCAGCTAAAACATTAGCTTCAATAAAATCAGAAATCTTATCAATATAATAAGGCTCCTCTCCCATTAAAAAATAAATAGGCTTTAAATTTCCGTTTTTTATATCAGTAACTAGTTGTTTGACTTCGTCCAAATTATCTAAAAAATTATCAGCTCAAAATTCAAAGAAACTAATTAGTTTGAAGAATTAAACAGCTCGAAATTGTGATTTACAGTTTTGTGGTTTAACTTTGGAAAAAATAAAACAAGCGAGTTGCAAGAACTTAATTTTCCAAAGTTTACATTCCGATTCAAAAATAGCGAAAATAAAATTTCTATTTTCGATGTCATACGTAAAAGATTTATGGTCTTACAACCAGAAGAATGGGTAAGGCAACATTGTGTCCATTATTTAATTGAAATTAAGGGCTTTCCAATATCTTTAATTAATGTAGAAAAAGAATTAACCGTAAATAATTTAAAAAAACGATACGATATTGTTGTATTTAAACCGGATGGGAGTATTTTTTTAATGGTAGAATGTAAAGCACCAAAAATAAAAATAGACCAAACCACTTTTGATCAAATTGCCCGTTACAATTTAGCCTTAAATGCAGAATATCTAATGGTCACCAATGGTTTAAGTCATTATTATTGTCAAATGGACTTAGAAGACGAATGCTATAATTTTTTAAAAGATATTCCTGATTATAAATAAATGAAAATAGCTGTAGTAATATTAAATTGGAACGGTAAATTACTTTTAGAACAGTTTTTGCCATCGGTTGTATCGCACTCCCAAAATGCAGATATTTATGTAGCAGATAATGCTTCTACAGATAATTCTATTGAGTTTCTAAAACAACATTACCCTTCTGTTAAACAAATTCATAACAAAGAAAATGGTGGTTATGCTAAAGGCTATAATGATGCCTTAAAACATATAGAGGCTGATGTGTTTTGCTTATTAAACAGTGATATTGAAGTTACAGAAAATTGGCTAACCCCAATAATAAAGGCTTTTAATAACGATAAAAACACAGCCATAATACAACCAAAATTATTAGACTTCAATAAAAAAAACTATTTTGAATACGCTGGAGCTGCAGGTGGTTTTATAGATAAATATGGTTACCCATATTGTAGAGGTCGCATTTTTGACACTTTAGAAGAAGATAAAAATCAATATAACGATAATGCTGATATTTTTTGGGCATCTGGAGCTTGTTTATTTATTAAAAGTAATCTATTCAAAGAGCTAAATGGTTTAGATGAATTGTTTTTTGCCCACATGGAAGAAATAGATATGTGTTGGAGAGCTAAAAACTTAGGCTATAACATAAAATACGTTGGCGCATCAAAAGTATATCATGTAGGCGGTGCAACATTAAATGATACTAACCCCAAAAAAACATTTCTTAATTTTAGAAACAGCCTACTCACACTTACCAAAAATGCAAAGGGACCCATTTTTTTCTTAATTTTTGTTCGACTAATTCTTGATGGTATTGCAGGAGCTAAATTCATATCAGAATTTAAATTCAAACATTCATTGGCTATAATAAAGGCGCATTTTAGTTTTTACAAACATTTAGGAAGCGTTTTAAAACAGAGAAGAACAATAAAAAAACGAGTGAACTATTTTCATGAAAAGTCAGTTGTTTTTAATTATTTCATAAAGAAAAATACAAAATATACCAGTTTTTAAATACTTTGTAAAAATTTTGTTAACAGTAGTAAAATCAACAGATTTTTGCATACTTTTGGTGGTAATTATACGTAGAAAATAATAATCCATAATTTAAATCATGAAGAATAGAATTTTATTACTTAGCTTGTCATCAATGCTATTACTGGGTTCTTGTGTATCAAAAAAAGATTTTTTGGCACTAGAAGAAAAACAAAAAGAAACACAAGACTTACTTAATTCTGCAACTGTAAAATTAAATTCTTGCCTATCAGATGCTGCAGCCGCAAACGCACGTGTAGAAGCTATGAAAGAGCAACTTGCGGATTTCCGTAAGAACAATGATGCTTTAATAAAAAATTCTCAAGACCTTACTGAGTTAACTACAAAAGGAGCTACGAACCTTGAAAAGTCATTAGAAACTCTTAAAGAAAGAGATCTAAAAATAACACGCTTACAAGATGCTATCACAAGAAAAGATAGTGTCACTCTTGCTTTAGTAACAAGTTTAAAAAGAGAAGTTGGCATCAATGATCCAGATATTGAAGTTAATGTAGAAAAAGGTGTTGTATTCATATCTATAGCAGATAAATTATTATTCCAAAGTGGAAGTTACAACGTAACATCAAAAGCTAAAGATGTTTTAGCTAAGGTTGCTAAAGTTGTAAATAGCAAGCCAGATTTTGAAGCTATGATTGAAGGTCATACAGATAGTCAGTCTTACTCTAAAGGTGTTCTTGTAGATAACTGGGATTTAAGTGTAAAACGTTCTACATCTATTATTAGAGTATTACAAAATCTTGGTGTTAACCCAGGACAACTAATCGCTGCTGGTCGTAGTTCTTACGTGCCTTTAGCAGATAATGATACTGCTGCAAATAGAGCAAAAAACAGACGTACACGTGTTGTTGTACTTCCTAAAATCGATCAGTTTTATGACATGATTGAAAAAGAAATGAAAAACTTAGAAGCTGGTGCTACAAACTAATTAGCTTTAAATAGACTTAAGAAAGCTCAATCGAAAGGTTGGGCTTTTTTATTTTAGAGTGTTACCCCTATCGGGTCAGGCTATACGCTATATCTTTTGGTAGAAAAACCAAAAGGATGCCGCTTCTATCCTTAACACAAGCGTATTTTCTAAGTTAATTATACAACCTTAAAAAATCTCTAAACTACCTTTACCTTCTCTCAAAACAACAGGATCACCATCAGATAAATCTATAATTGTAGACCCTTCATTACCACCATAACCACCATCAATAACCAAATCTACAAGATTATCCCACTTCTCTAAAATAAGCTCAGGATCTGTGGTGTATTCTAAAACTTCATCATCATCATGTATGGATGTAGAAATTATAGGATTCCCTAATTGTTTAACAATCTCTATAGCTATATTGTTATCTGGCACACGAATACCAACTGTTTTTTTCTTCTTAAAAGGGTTTGGAAGTGTTTTTGCTCCAGCCAATACAAAAGTGTAAGGTCCAGGGAGTGCTCTTTTTAATATTTTAAAAGTAGACGTATCAATTTGTTTTGCATAATCACTTAAGTTACTTAAATCATGACAAATAAAAGAGAAATTTGCTTTTTCTAGTTTTACACCTTTAATTTTTGCTATACGTTCTAATGCTTTAATATTGGTAATATCACAACCTAATCCATAAACCGTATCTGTAGGATAAATAATTAAACCGCCTCTTTTTAGAACACTAACAACCTTTTCAATCTCTTTAGGATTAGGATTTTCTTCATAAATTCTAATAAAATCAGCCATATTAATTATATTGCATTACACTACAAAGTAAATGTATTTTTATGAAAATCTTCAAAATATTCTTAATGCTCCTGTTTTTTATTAATTGTTCTAATGAAGAACCTGTTGAAACCTCTAAAAAAAATATTGATGTTTCAGATACTGATAGGTCTTATGAAGAATTTGATATTTCATATGGAAATGATCCTAAGCAAAAAATTGATTTATACCTACCCGCAAAAAGAACCTCAAATACAAAAATCATTATTTTAATACATGGAGGAGGTTGGTCAGGAGGCGATAAAGAAGAAATGACTCCCATAAAGGAACTTGTTAAAAAAGATTTTCAAAACGTTGCAATCGCAAATATAAATTATAGATTGGCAGACGCTGATAATAAACCATTCCCTATGCAAGTTAATGACATTACTAGCGTGATTGATTTTTTAAAATTAAACAAATCAAAATATAATATTTCTGAAAATTTAGGTTTTATAGGAATAAGTGCTGGAGCACATTTATCAATGCTCTGGGCATATAGTTTTGATTCAAACAAAAAAACAAGCATGGTGTGCAATATTGTTGGGCCTACAAATTTAATAGATCCAGAATATATTAATGCCGCTAGCACTAATACTGAATTACAAGATTTATTAAACTTATATGGTATTGATGCTTCATCTTCTTTCTTAGAAGAAGCTAGTCCGTTACATCAAGTTACTGCTTCTGCCCCACCAACCATTTTGTTTTATGGTGGTAAAGACCCATTAATACCAACCAGCCAGGGTATTGATTTAAGAGATAAACTACAAACACTTGGTGTTACACATGAATTTACGTTATATCCAGAAGCTGGCCACGGTTGGGTTGGATTAGAATTATTAGATACTTGGTTAAAGCTTAAAGTTTTTATAAGCTCGCATCTATAATCACTCTTTTTTAATTCTTGATTTTTATCAAAGTATTGCTATAAAAATCAAGGAAACACTTATCTTCAAAAAAATTATTCATATAAAATATGAGAAATAAAGATACCCAAAGTATAGATGTTAAACGAGGATTTATACCGTAAAGCCAACTCCTTACGGCAACACCAAAATACGTACGTGTTTAACCAATAAGATCCAACTTAGCAAAACGAAGGAGTAACCTTTTTACACCTCCATGTTGAAATTTAATTTCAGCTTTCACATCCGCCCCTTTACCTTCTATTTTTAATACCTCTCCTGTACCAAATCTTAAATGTTTAACCTTGTTACCAACAGCTAATTTGTTATCAAATAAATTAGCATTAACTCCAGTATCTGCAACAGGATTTAAGTTTTTTGGTGTTTTAGCTATAGGCTTTAAATTTTTAGGCGTTCTAACTTTAAATTTTGGTGCATTTGAACTAGTATTCTTTTTTAAAATGGCTTGTTTTGCAGGTTTAAATCTAATTTTATTAGGTCCCGCTTTTTTACTTGTTGCAGAAGGCGTATCTCCAAAAATATCTGTACTAAGCATAGGGTTTATTCTACGCTCTTCTATTGGTGTAGTTATTTCTAGATACTCGTCATCAATTTCTTGAATGAAACGACTAGGCTCAGAATCTACTAATTTCCCCCAACGGTACCTAGATAATGCATAAGTCAAATAGGCTTGCTTTTCTGCTCTGGTAAGAGCTACGTAAAATAAACGACGCTCCTCCTCTAGCTCACTCCTAGTATTCATACTCATGGCGCTAGGAAATAAATCTTCTTCTAAACCAACAATAAAAACATTAGAAAACTCTAGTCCTTTTGCTAAGTGGATGGTCATTAAAGCTACATGGTCTGGATCTCCTTTATCAGCATCGGCATCTGTTGCCAAAGCTACATCTTCAAGAAATTCAGCCAATGAACCACGTGTGTCTGCTAATTCTTTCTGACCTTCTACAAAGTCTTTCATACCATTAATAAGTTCTTCAATATTTTCCATTCTAGCAACACCTTCTGGTGTGCCATCTTTATTGAATTCCTTAACAATACCCGTGGTTCTAGTAACATGTTCTGCTAATTCAAAAACATCGGCAGTTTGATTTAAAACTTGAAAGCTTTCAATTAAAGTTACAAAATTTTGAAGTTTCTTTTTTGTACCTGAGTTGATTTTAACATCGGTTTTATCAATGTTTTTCATCACCTCAAACATAGTGCGATTGTATCCATTTGCAGACACAATTAATTTATCCACCGTAGTTTGCCCAATAGCACGAGGTGGAAAATTTATAACTCGCTTTAACGCCTCCTCATCAGCAGGGTTAATTATTAATCTTAAATACCCTAAAACGTCTTTAATTTCTTTACGTTGGTAAAATGATGTACCTCCGTATATTCTATAAGGGATATCACGTTTTCTTAAAGCATCCTCTATAGATCTTGATTGTGCATTAGTTCTATATAATATTGCAAAATCACTATTATGAAGTTGGTCATTCATTTTTCTTTCAAAAATGGTACTTGCAACATAACGACCTTCATCACTATCTGTTAAAGATCTATTTACTTTTATTTTTGGACCGTCATCATTAGCAGTCCAAACCACTTTATCTAACTTCGTTTGATTCTTATCTATAATAGAATTAGCTGCATTTACAATATTCTTTGTAGAACGGTAGTTTTGCTCTAATCTATAAACTTTCACATCATCATAATCCTTTTGAAAATTAAGAATATTATTAATATTTGCTCCACGAAAGGCATAAATACTTTGTGCATCATCTCCTACTACACATATGTTTTGAAACTTATCTGATAAAGCTCTAACTATTAAATATTGTGAATGGTTTGTATCTTGATACTCATCAACCAATATATATTTAAAACGATTTTGATATTTCATTAAAACCTCTGGAAAACGTGTAAGTAACTCATTAGTTTTTAATAATAAATCATCAAAATCCATAGCGCCAGCTTTAAAACAGCGATCTACGTAAGCTTTATAAATATCTCCCATTCTGGGGCGGCGTGCCATGGCATCTGCTTCTTTTAACTCAGGGTTTTGAAAATAAGCACGAACAGTAATTAAACCGTTTTTATATGATGAAATACGTCCTAATACTTGTTTGTACTTGTAAATATCTTTGTCAAGATTCATTTCTTTAATGATAGAAGAAATTAATCGTCCGGCATCTTGAGTATCATAAATAGTAAAATTGCTAGGGTATCCAAGCTTATCTGCCTCAATTCTAAGTATTTTTGCAAAAACCGAGTGAAATGTTCCCATCCATAAATTTTTTGCTTCACTAGTTCCCACAATAGTAGATATTCTTTCTTTCATCTCCTTTGCCGCTTTATTGGTAAAGGTTAATGAGAGTATATTAAAAGAATCTACTCCTAAATGCATTAAATAAGCAATACGATATGTTAACACACGGGTTTTACCAGAACCTGCTCCTGCAATGATAATCATAGGCCCATCTTTTTGAATAGTAGGCTCTAATTGTGCTTCGTTTAACTGACTTAAATATTTTTCCAATCTACAAGTAATTTAGAATGGGAAATTAACTATTGTTTTGCTTTTAATTAAGTTGAATTATTAATAATTATAAACAATTACAATTTCTATTTTTCTTTAGTAATTTTTGAATATCTTTAAACTCAAAAATTATCATTTCACAAATGAAACTATTTATTTCTATTCTTTGTTTATTTGTAACATATCTGTCTTACGGACAAAAAACGATATTTAGAACAGTGTAGAATGATTGAATCTAAAATTATTGACTGGAGACGTGATTTTCATCAAAACCCAGAATTATCTAATCGAGAATTTAAAACTGCTGAAAAAATAGCTAATCATTTAAAATCTTTAGGCATTGAGGTCAAAACAAATGTTGCTCACACTGGTGTTGTTGAACTTTTAAAAAGTAATAAACCAGGCAAAGTAATTGGATTACGTGCCGATATTCGTGCATTACCAGTTACAGAAAGAAAAGATTTGTCATTTAAATCGATTGTAACAACAGAATTATTAAACACAAAACTGGAGTTCTGTACGCATGCGAACATGATTCACATACAACTATACTATATGGGTGTTGCTGAAATTCTTTCAAAAAACAAAGATAAAATTAATGGTAGTTTAAAATTTATTTTTCAACCTGCCGAGGAAGGTTCTTCTCCAGGAGAAGAAGGTGGAGCAAAACTTATGATAAAAGAAGGTGTTTTAGAAACCCCAAAAGTAGATGCTATTTTTAGATTACATATCTGGTCTCCTTTTAAAACAGGAACAATTTATTACAAATCGCATGGTATGATGGCATCAGTAGAACGTTTTGTTATAAACGTAAAAGGAAAACAAACACATGGTGGCAGACCTTGGGATGGCGTTGATCCTATTTTAATTTCAGCAAAAATTATTAACGGTTTACAAACTATTATAAGTCGAGAATCTGAATTAACAAATGAAGCTGCGGTAATAACCGTTGGGAAAATAACCAATGGCACACGGCTTACTAGGAGTGAAAACATTAACCCAAATTACTTTTGATTTTTTAAATAATTAGAATGAATATAATATCAGATTTTTTTCAAAACATATCTTGGTGGATGTGGATTTTAATAGTGCTTATTTTAGTAGCAATTAGAGATATCTTTTTTCAAAAAGCACACACCATTAGTCATAACTTCCCAATTGTTGGGCATTTAAGGTATTGGTTAGAAAGTATTGGTCCAGAAATGCGTCAATATTTTGTTGCTAACAATAGAGAAGAACTTCCTTTTAATCGTATTGAACGCGGTTGGATTTATGCTTCAGCAAAAAAGGAAAATAATTACGAAGGTTTTGGAACGGATAGAGATATTTACGCGCACCAGCATATGTTTGTCAACAATTCAATGATGCCATATAAAGTTGAAGACAATCATCCTAATGCTATTGATAAAACATTTTTACCCTGTGCAAAGGTTATGGGAGCTCACAACAAAAGAAAAAAACCTTTTAGACCTGCCTCTGTTATTAATGTATCTGCAATGAGTTTTGGATCGCTTTCAGCCAAAGCTGTAGAATCTTTAAATAAAGGCGTTAAAATAGCTGGAGCATACCATAATACTGGAGAAGGTGGATTATCGCCTTACCACAGTAATGGTGGTGATGTTGTTTTTCATTTTGGAACAGGCTATTTTGGTGTACGTGCTAAAGATGGAGGTTTTTCTATGGGTAAAATGGTTAAACTTGTTGAAAATAATCCGTTTATTCGTGCCATAGAAGTTAAATTATCTCAAGGAGCAAAACCAGGAAAAGGCGGTGTATTACCTGGAGCTAAAATCACACCTGAAATTGCTGAAATTAGAGGCGTTGAAGTTGGCAAAGATGTACTTTCTCCTCCTACTCATAAAGCTTTTTCTAATGTACCAGAAATGTTTGATTTCATAGAATCAATTGCAGAAGCAACCGGTTTACCTGTTGGTATTAAAGCCGCAATTGGTAAACTAGAACAATGGGAGGAATTAGCTGATATAATGACAAAGACTGGGAAAGGTCCCGATTTTATTACTATTGATGGTGGTGAAGGTGGAACTGGTGCAGCACCTCCAAGTTTTGCTGATCACGTTTCATTACCATGGGTTTATGGTTTTAGTAGCTTGTATAAGTTATTTCAAGATAAAGGTTTAACAGATCGTATTGTTTTTATTGGTAGTGGAAAACTTGGCTTTCCTGCAAAAGCTGCTATGGCATTTTCAATGGGTGTAGATTGCATAAACGTAGCAAGAGAAGCCATGATGAGTATAGGTTGTATTCAAGCTCAAATATGTCATACCAATAGATGTCCAGCTGGAATTGCAACACAAAAAAAATGGACTCAAAACGGAATTGATATCCCTTTAAAGTCTGAACGTTTAGCGCAATATTTTAAAACATTTAAAAAAGAATTTTTAGAAATTACTCATGCTGCGGGTTATGAGCATCCATGTGAATTTAAAATGAGTGATATCAAAATTAATGTTGATGATCAAAATCTATCTAAAAATTTAGATAGTACATATATGTATAATAAAACGATAGTACCCTTTAATGGAATGCAAAATTTAAAAGATTGTTTATATTTGGGAGGTGAAAATCGCTCAAATCTTAAAAATTAAAGAACCACTCTCATGGAAACAAGCAGAATTATTGATTTATTTTTATTTACCATTCCCTCTTTAATAACAGGTGTTATTGCATATTATTTTTTTAAAGCTCATACTAATAATGAAGATGGACGTAGACGTTATTTATTAAAAAAAGATATGCAAGTAAATGCAATGCCTTTACGTTTACAAGCTTATGAACGCATGGCTCTTTTTTTAGAACGTATTACTCCATCAAAATTACTAGTTAGAACCATCCCTACATCCTCGAATAAAGAGGATTACGAATCATTACTTATACAAGCTATTGAACAAGAATTTGAACACAATTTATCACAACAAATATATATTAGTGATAAATGCTGGAGTGTTATATCTACAGCAAAAAATGCAACAATTCAACTTATAAGAAAAGCTAATTTACTTGAAAAAACAGATACAGCAGATAAATTGAGAGAAGTACTTTTGACTGAAATGATGGAACGTATGTCTCCTAGTGACACAGCTCTTTCTTTTATTAAAGAAGAAGTGTCAGATCTTTGGTAGTTCTTTTATACGCAACTCGTTAGATTCATTTTTAAATTTATTTTCAGCATAATTATACCCTTGTGTCCACCAAGACAACATAAGCTTCTTATTAAATATTAATGAATTCTCAGTTAATCTAGATGGTGTATAATATAAATTTAGTTTAACATCTTTATTTTTTGCTGCAAGCTTACCTATAGCTATATCACTTTGTTCCACCTGATTTAATAAGTGCCCAAACAGATTTAGCATTAGTGAAAATGGGTTTTTCCCCAATACTTTATTGTATTGCATATTTTCAGATTCTAAAATAACTGCATCTATTTCTGTAGCTCCTCTCAAAATAGCTTCTCTTATTGGTACCACACAACCAAAAGCACCATCAGCATATTCATAACCATCTACTTTTGCTAATGACATAAATGGAATATAGTTACAAGAAATCCATATCCAATTGCAAAATTCTTCATATGAATAATCTTTAATAGACTTATATTCAATACGGTTTTTTGATAAATTTGAGACCGTTACAACAACATCTTCTTTGGTTGCTCTTATTCTATTATATTCTTCTTCAGTAAAGTTCTTCTTTAAATATCGTTTTAGAGCTTTACTCTCACCAAATGTTCTTTTTCGCTTTATAAATTGAAAAAGCGTGGTTAAGAAATTAATAGAAACATACTCCCTATTTCCTTTTTTTCGCTGGATAAATGGGCTAACACTAAAAATATTATTTTGCTTTACATTAGTAAAAACATGATACAGTTTATCAAGCTTTCCTAATGCTAAGTGCGGGACAAGCAAACTCCCTGTAGATGTACCTAAGTACATATCGTAGTCCTTCTTTTTTTGCTGAATTAGGTATTGTGCAACACCACCTGCATATGCGCCTTTACTTCCTCCGCCTGAAATTACTAATGCCTTCAATATTGAATTTTTATTTGTAAATATAACAACTTAAATTTTACTTTTCACTTTTAAAAGCTCTTTAGCAAACTTTGAAAACCTCCAATTATGATGTTTTGATGCTTGCTCTAAGTTTTCTTTACATTCATTCTCGCATGAACTAATCCATGTTAAATAGCTAAATGCGTTTTGACGAATTTCAAAACTAAATTTAGAGCTTGTATAACTTTCTAACTCTTTAAAATATATTTCACTATTCTCAGGTTCAAAATCATCACTTATTAAAGCTAGAGTTAACCAAAGAGTTCTTATGTTTTTATCATTAAACCCAATGACGCCTTTGGTTTTTTTTAAATACGTATTTTGCTCCTTTGGGAAATTATTCCATAACCCAAACAAAGCGGCCTCAATGGTTGCATAGGATTTGTCATCTAAAAGTGTTTCATAATCTTCTTTTAATTCTAAAGGTATTTTTGATACAGATTGAGCTATAGCTTGACGATGTTTTATATCTTTTGAAGATAAAACCTCACTAATACTATTATGATTTAAGTACTTTATCACTTCTTTAGATAAAAAATAAGATTTAACTCTTAAGCTTTTTGCTTTTTCAAAATAATGATTAGCACTAATTTTTAAAGAATCTGACGAGAATATCAATTCCTCATTTAATTGAATTAACTCATTTACCTCTTCTGAATCATTTTTTAAGAACATCAAGCATTCTTCATTTTGAAACTTATCATTTTTTAACCATTTTTCTACAAAATCACTTAAATCAAAACCGCTAGTTATTTGCATTTCTTTAATAAAATCATCAGTCTTTACATTTTTAAATTGATACTTTAATAAATAATTCTTTACTCCTTCCTTAAAAACTTTATCGCCTACTTTTTCTCGTAACACATGCAATACCCATGCACCTTTTTTATAAAATGTAATGCTACTTGATTTTGGATCTAAAAGAGAGGTGCTTCCTCCTGCTTTATCTTGCTCTAACAATTCTTTCGTATATTCATAAAGTCTCCAGTAATAATAGTCTTCTCCAAAAACCTCACGTTCTGCTAATAGTGCATAATATGTAGCAAAACCTTCCTGAAGCCAATGATGAGTTCCTGATGTTTCTGTAACTAGATCTCCAAACCATTGATGTGCTAACTCATGAGCATTTACGTTAACATAATTTTTATCTACAAAAGCAATAGAATCAACTACAAATGTATCTGAAAAAATAGTGGCACTTGTATTTTCCATACCAGCATACAAAAAATCTTTTACCGGCACTTGTTTGTAGTTTTGCCACGGATACGGAACACCTATTTCTTCTTCTAAAAAATCAAATATGCGTTTTGTATAACGATACGTTGGCTCTACTTTTAGGGAATCTTCTGGGTAATAATACATTTCTAGAGGAATTCCCGTATTAGAATATTCAACTTTTTTATTGTATTTCCCAATAGCCATGGCTAATAAATAACTTGACATTGGTTTTTGCATGTCGTAATACCAAATATTAGCTTTCTTGCTTTCCTCTTTCTTTACAAGATTACCATTCGCAACAACTTCATAATCCTTATTAAAAGCTATTGCTAAATCAAATTCAATCTTATCATTCATATCATCAATAGAAGGCATCCAATTACTTGTATACTTACCTTGCCCTTGCGTCCAAACTTGCTTACTACCATCTTCAACATTCCAATCAATAAAATATATGGCTTTTTTAGGACTTACTGAATAGTTAAACTTCAATTCATAACATTCACCTTTTTTAAATGTATTATAAACAATAAACGCATTTGAGTCATTCTTATAATTTACATTAAAATGATTAGTATCTACATATTGCATTAATTCATTTAAGGCAACATTAGAAAACTTCATATGCTTTCCATCAATGAAAATAGAATCCACATCTTTTAAAACATTAAAACTATAGGTGACAAACCCTTTAACCTCGTTTTCTTTTAAATCGCCAAATACAATATTTGCTTTAGCTGTTTTAAAATCAACATATTCTGTTTGTTGAGATACTCCAGTTGAAACAACACAAAAAAAGACAAAAAATACAATATTCTTCATAGTAAAAAGCTAACAAGTATCTTACTAAAGTACTACTTTAAAAAGAATTTTAAAAGTTCCAATATGATAAGATTCTCTTATTCATAAGAATTAATTAAATTCGCTTTTATGTCTGTTAACCTTCAAACTCCCATAGATTACCTCAAAGGCGTAGGTTCAAATCGTGCCGATTTGTTACGTAAGGAATTAGGCATACATACTTATCAAGATCTAATTAATTTATTTCCAAATAGATATATAGATAAAACACACTATTATAAAATAAATCAATTACAACGCAATACATCAGAAGTTCAAATAACTGGTAAGATAACAGGGTTTAAGGAAGTTACTCAAAAACGAGGAAAACGGCTTGTAGCAACATTTCAAGATGAAACAGGAACTATAGAGTTAGTCTGGTTTAGAGGGCAAAAATGGATTAGAGAGAACCTTAAACAGAACTTGCCTTATGTTATTTTTGGAAAAATAAACTGGTTTAGTGGTAAATTTAGTATGCCACATCCAGATATTGAAACTGTAGACGCTCATAAAGCAAACATTAGTTCTGCAATGCAACCCATTTATCCATCTACAGAAAAATTATCTGCAAGAGGCATCACCAATAAGATGATAATAAAAATAATTCAGCAAATTTTTATTGAGTCTAATGGAAAATTTGTGGAAACTTTAAATGATAATTTGCTAACGGAATTGAAACTTATTAATAAAAGTAGTGCACTATTAAATATTCATTTCCCAAAAAATCAAGAACTACTTGCGCGTGCCCAATTTCGATTAAAATTTGAAGAATTATTTTATATTCAATTACAATTAATTTTAAAAAATCTTATTCATAAATCTAAAATAAAAGGCTTTTCTTTTGATAAAGTTGGAGATTATTTTAACACCTTTTTCAAAGGTCATTTACCCTTCGAATTAACTGGTGCACAAAAACGTGTTTTAAAAGAAATACGATCTGATTTAGGAAGTAACGCACAAATGAACCGTCTTTTACAAGGCGATGTAGGATCTGGTAAAACTATAGTCGCACTCATGTCAATGTTAATAGCACTTGACAATGATTTTCAAGCTTGCTTAATGGCTCCTACTGAAATTTTGTCAGTCCAACACTATAACGGCCTTTTTGAATTATGTAAAGAACTGAATATCAAAATTGAAATTTTAACAGGATCAACTAAAACTTCAAAGAGGAAACAAATTCATGAAGCTTTAGAGAATGGCGAATTAAACATCTTAATTGGCACTCATGCACTACTAGAAGACAAGGTGAAATTCAAAAATTTGGGACTCGCTATAATTGATGAACAGCATCGTTTTGGAGTGGCACAACGTAGTAAATTATGGAAAAAAAACACGTCACCTCCCCATGTTTTAGTCATGACTGCAACACCAATTCCTAGAACTTTAGCCATGTCTGTTTATGGAGATTTAGACATATCTGTTATAGATGAATTACCACCAGGTAGACAAGCTATAAAAACAGTTCATAGATATGATGCTAATCGTTTAATGGTTTTTAAATTTATTAGAGATGAAATAGCAAAAGGTAGACAGGTTTATGTTGTTTATCCACTAATAAAAGAAAACGCCTCCATGGATTATAAAGATTTAATGGATGGCTACGAAAGTTTATCAAGAGACTTCCCTATGCCAGATTATCAAATATCTATAGTGCATGGAAAAATGAAACCTGCCGATAAAGAATTTGAAATGCAACGCTTTATAAAAGGAGAAACACAAATTATGGTAGCTACAACTGTTATTGAGGTTGGTGTAAATGTACCTAATGCCTCAGTTATGATTATTGAAAGTGCAGAACGGTTTGGTTTATCGCAGCTACATCAATTACGTGGGCGTGTTGGTCGTGGTGCCGAACAGAGCTATTGCATTTTAATGACAAGTCATAAATTAAGTAGCAATAGTAAAACTCGATTAGAAACCATGGTCAGAACTAGTGATGGTTTTGAAATAGCCGAAGTTGATTTAAGATTACGTGGTCCTGGAGATATTATGGGAACCCAACAAAGTGGGGTTTTAAACCTTAAAATAGCAGACATTATTAAAGATAATGACATTTTACAACACGCAAGACATCAGGCTAAAAAAATACTAAAAGAAAATCCATCGCTTGGACATCCAGACAATAGCGCTATTCTTGAAACTTATAGATCTCTAGGTAAATACAAGAATATTTGGAATTATATTAGTTAAGTTTCACTTCAACAATCATAATAATTACTTTTGCAAAAAAAATAATACAGCATGTTAGGATTAAAATTAGCAACAGACCCTAGATGGGTAAATATTGTAGAATCAAATATTGAAGAGATTTTAACAGATCATGCTTGGTGTGAGCAAAAAGCAGCAACAAATGCTATAACAATAATCACTCTTAATTCTGAACATGAAGATCTGGTTACAGACCTGCTACTTTTAGCTCAAGAAGAGTTGGAACATTTTCAAATGGTGCATGACATTATTAAGAGAAGAGGTTTTACATTAGGTCGAGAACGTAAAGACAGCTACGTTAATGAACTTTATAAGTTCATGAACAAAGGAGGAAGTAAGCGTAAATCTATGGTAGACAGACTTTTGTTTTCTGCAATGATTGAAGCTAGAAGTTGTGAACGTTTTAAGTTATTGTCAGAAAAAATACAAGATAAAGAGCTTTCTAAATTTTATCATGATTTAATGATTAGTGAAGCTGGACATTACACCACTTTTATTGGATTTGCAAGAAAATACGGTAAAAATATTGACATAGATAAACGTTGGCAAGAATTGGTAGATTTTGAAGCAGAAGTCATCCAGAACTACGGAAAATCTGAAACTATTCATGGTTAAAAAAGCCCAACCAAACTGGCTGAGCTTTACACATAAATGATTGATGTATTCTTTTGTACTATATAAATAATATTTTTTAATCTCTTCAAAGTAAAAATAAAACAAACACAGCTCTGTTATTGTTTTATTAAAGAAACACTTAACTCTGTTAATTAACATAATTAACAGAAAAACCTTAGCTAAAAATAACATGCAATTTATATCGCACAAATTGCGTTGCTTTATTTGAATGCTGAATACAATATTTTATCTTTGCAGCCTTAAATAGGAAAAGATTTATGAAGATTTCATACAATTGGTTGAAACAGTTTATTAAAATTGATTGGACACCAGAACAAACAAGTGAATTACTTACAGATTTAGGTTTAGAGGTTGAAGGCTTAGAAAAGTATCAATCTGTAAAAGGAGGTCTTGAAGGCGTTGTAGTTGGAGAGGTATTAACTTGTGTAAAGCATCCTAATGCAGATAAATTAAAAGTTACAACGGTAAATATTGGAGGTGAATCTGCAATCCAAATTGTATGCGGCGCTCCTAATGTAGAAGCTGGACAAAAAGTAGCAGTTGCAACTATCGGTACAACATTATATACTGATGAAGGAGAATCTTGGACTATTAAAAAAGGAAAAATTAGAGGTGAAGAAAGTCATGGAATGATTTGTGCCGAAGATGAACTTGGCTTAGGCAAATCACATGATGGTATCATGGTTTTAGACCAAACTTTAAAAATAGGAACTCCTGCTGCCGATATTTTTGATATTGAAAATGATCAAGTTTTTGAAATTGGTTTAACTCCAAATAGAGCAGATGCCATGAGTCATTATGGAACAGCAAGAGATTTAAGAGCGGGACTTATTCAAAAAGATATAAAATTAGAGCTTATAACACCTTCTGTGAGTGCATTTCATGTAGAGAACAGAGCACTTAAAATTGATATAGATGTAAAAGATAAAGATCTTGCTCCTCGTTATTGTGGAGTTACTATTTCTGGGGTTAAAGTTAAAAAATCTCCTCAATGGATTCAACATAGATTAAAAGCTATTGGATTAACCCCTGTTAATAATATAGTTGATGCTACAAACTATGTTTTACATGAACTAGGACAACCATTACACGCTTTTGATGCTACAAAAATTAGTGATAATAAAATTGAAGTAAAAACATTAGATGCTGGAACAAAATTTACAACATTAGATGGTATTGAGCGTGAATTACATGAAGATGATTTAATGATTTGTGATTCTGAAAAACCACTTTGTATAGCTGGTGTTTTTGGAGGTTTAAATTCAGAAGTTTCAGAAACAACAACAAGTATATTTTTAGAAAGCGCTTATTTTAATCCCGTAAGTGTTAGAAAAACAGCTAAACGTCATGCTTTAAATACAGATGCTTCGTTTAGATTTGAGCGAGGAATCGATCCTAATTTAACAGAATACGCTTTAAAAAGAGCTGTTTTATTAATTCAAGAAATTACTGGAGGAGAAATCACTTCTGATATTGTTGATGTATACCCAACAAAAATTAAAGATTTTGAAGTTCGTTTAAGCTTTGAAAATGCTGAAAAATTAATTGGAGAAGAAATACCTCGTGAAATAATTAAACGCATATTAGCGTCTTTAGATATAAAAGTAAATAATGTTACCGAAACAGGTTTGGGCTTAACCGTACCTGCTTATAGAAACGATGTTCAGCGTGAAGCTGATATTATTGAAGAAATATTACGTGTTTATGGTTATAATAATATTGCCACAACAACTAAATTAAACGCTTCAATATCTAGAACATCTCGTTTTGAAGATTATAAAATTCAAAATGTAATTGGGGATCAATTAGCTGGTCAAGGATTTTTCGAAATACTTTCTAACTCATTAACAAACCCTAATTATATTAACTTAAGTGAACAACTTAAAGAAGAGCATAATATTAGCATGCTAAATCCTTTAAGTAATGACTTGTCAGTTTTAAGACAATCAATGTTATTTTCTGGACTAGAAGCTATATCACATAATGTAAATAGAAAACGTCAAAACTTAAGATTATTTGAGTTTGGAAAAAGTTACCATAATTATAGTGACAAACGTGATGAATGTAAACATTTAACTTTATTTATAACAGGAAATAAAACTCCAGAAAGCTGGACTAATCCAAGTCAGAATAGTGATTTCTTTTTCATGAAAGGGGTTATTATTGCCATATTAGATCGCTTAGGTATTTCAAGATATAATGAGTCTTCAATAAAAAATGATTTACTTGGTGAAGGTATTTCTATAGGTTTAGGAAAAACTAAAATTGTTGATTTTGGTTTAGTAAAAAAATCAGTACTAAAACATTTCGATATTTCTCAAGATGTTTTATATGCAGATTTCAATTGGGGTAATATTCTTGAAATTGTTAAACATAATAAAATTTCATTTAAACCTATTTCTAAATACCCTGCGGTAAGACGTGATTTTGCTTTACTTTTAGATAATGATGTTATGTTTGATGCTATCAAAAAAATAGCCAAACAAACAGAAAAACAATTATTGAAAAAAGTTAGCCTTTTTGATGTTTATCAAGGAAAAAACTTGCCTAAAGGCAAGAAGAGTTATGCTGTAAGCTTTACTTTACAAGATGAAAATAAAACACTTAATGATAAGCAAATAGACAAAATAATGTCTAAACTAAAACAGAATTTTGAAAAACAACTTGGTGCAGAATTAAGATAAACATGAATAAAAACATTTTTTTATTTTGTATAGTAGTATTATTGCTTTTTCTCAAAGGAAACGCGCAAAATATATTAAAAACTGAAAAACTTTCAGATACCAGCTCTGTAAGCCAACTGGCTTTGTATGATCTAAAGCAAAGCATAAAGGGTATTGGTTACTCATTCACTAGGCCATTTCATTGGAAGAAAAAGGACTTTTCTACTATGGGTACTATTGCAATTGGATCATTAATACTTTCTACTATTGATGATGAATCTAGTGCTATGTTCATTAGAAACGAACCCCATGTGCCTAATTTTTTTCAAGAAGCAGGAACTAGATTTGGTAAACCTCAAGTTTATTTTATAGTAAATGCAGCACTTTATGGTACTGGCTTATTTACAAAAAGCGAAAAACTCAGAAAAACTAGTATTTTGATCATATCTTCATCTGTTACAACAGGCGTTATTCAAAGTCTCGCTAAAACAACATTTGGAAGAGCGAGACCTAGTCAAAATATTAAAAGTAAAGAATTTCGTTTTTGGTCTAAAGAACCTGGATTTCATTCGTTACCTTCTGGACATACCGTTTTATCAATGACAATGGCGCATTCCATAGCTAAACAATTTAAAAACCCTTGGAGTAAGTTAAGTGTTTATACCATAGGCTCTATCGCTCCTATTTCAAGACTATTTTCTGGAGCACATTGGTTGACAGATGTAGGAATCGCGACAGTATTAAGTATTGTTGTAGTAGATTCTATTGATAATTTTTTATTCAAAACTAACGCTTATGATTATCCAAAAAGAGAAAAGCTCATTTCATGGAACTTTTCTTTTTCTGGCAAAAAAATTGGACTTGTTGGTAGGTTTTAAACTCAAATTTAATAGTGTTAAATTTGATTTAGCTCATTTTTTTATATTCATAAATTTCGTATATTTAAGATAACTTATAAAATATATGACGTTATGAATGATTCAAATTATAGAAAGATATTTCATGGAAGCTTTATTATTGTTCAAAGAATAATTGCTGATTTAGAAAAAGAAAACATAAGTGCTGTTGTAAAAGAACAGACAGGAACTGGTCTTCTTAAATCTGTTTATGGAGGAACAAATTCAGATTATCAAGAAATATATGTGCATGAAGATGAGCTTGACAAATCATTGTCTGTTTTAGAAAATATTACACAAGAATTACAATCTTAAATTTATTTCATAAATCAAAAAAGCCTCATAAATTAAAAAATTTATGAGGCTTTTTTTCTTTGTACCTACAATTAATTATATCTGATACATTTTATCACGTAATTCTTTAATATCCTTATCTTGCATATATTCATCAAATGTCGTATAACGGTCTATAATTCCGTTTGGAGTAAGCTCTACGACTCTATTACCTACAGTTTGGGCAAACTCATGATCATGAGTTGTAAATAGTATAGTCCCTTTAAAGTTCTTCAATGAATTATTAAATGCAGTAATACTTTCTAAATCTAAGTGATTTGTTGGTTCATCAAGTTGAAGCACATTAGCTCTGGTCATCATCATTCTAGATAGCATGCAACGTACTTTTTCTCCTCCAGATAATACAGAAGACTTTTTAAAAGCTTCTTCACCACTAAAAATCATTTTACCTAAAAATCCTCGAATATTAACTTCTTCTCTTTCTTCCTCTGTTTGCGCCCATTGACGCAACCAATCTATTAGAGTTAAATCATTATTAAAAAACTCACTATTATCTAATGGTAAATACGACTGAGTTGTTGTTACACCCCAAGCAAATTTACCAGCATCAGCTTTTTCTTTATTATTAATTATTTGGTAAAATGCAGATGTTGCTCTTGAATCTCTAGAAAAGACAACAATCTTGTCGCCTTTTACAAGGTTTAAATCTATTTTTTTAAATAAAAGCTCCCCTTCAATTGAAGCTTCTAATCCTTCAATGTTTAATATTTGATCTCCAGCTTCTCTATCTCTTTCAAAAATAATAGCAGGATAACGACGACTTGTGCGTCTAATATCTTCTATATTTAGTTTTTCAATCATCTTCTTTCTACTAGTTGCTTGTTTACTTTTTGCAACGTTTGCAGAGAAACGACGAATAAATTCTTCTAATTCTTTTTTCTTTTCTTCAGCTTTCTTGTTTTGCTGTGCATGTTGTCTTGCTGCTAATTGAGAAGACTCATACCAAAATGTATAGTTACCTGAATAATGGTTTATTTTCCCAAAATCAATATCAGAAATATGCGTACATACAGCATCTAAAAAGTGCCTATCATGAGAAACTACAATAACACAATTTTCATAATTTGCTAAAAAGTTTTCTAACCAAGAAATGGTTTCATAATCTAAATCATTGGTAGGCTCATCCATAATAAGAACATCAGGATTCCCAAATAGTGCTTGAGCTAACAACACACGTACCTTTTGTTTACCATCAAGATCTGCCATTAATGTATAATGAAAATCTTCTTTTATACCAAGATTGGATAACATTGCTGCTGCATTACTATCTGCGTTCCAACCGTCCATTTCTTCAAATTTAACTTGAAGCTCCCCTATTCTATCCGCATTCTCATCAGAATAATCGGCGTAAAGCGCATCAATTTCAGATTTAATATCAAATAAAGGTTTGTTACCCATCAAAATAGTTTCTAAAACTGTACTCTCGTCATATAAGTTATGGTTCTGTTCTAAAACAGACATACGTTTACCAGATTCTAAAGACACATGTCCAGATGTAGCTTCTTGCTTCCCAGAAATAATCTTTAAAAAAGTAGATTTACCGGAACCATTAGCTCCAATTATACCGTAGCAATTTCCGTTATTAAACGTTGTATTTACTTCATCAAATAGAATTCGCTTACCAAATTGTACAGACAGATTAGAAACTGATAACATATTTTATATTTTATTTTACTGAGGGATTCTTAATTTTTTCAATTTTAAACTTTTTTGATCAAGTATATTAATTGACTTGCTTTATTTTAAGTTTGTGCAAAAGTAAAAAATCAATTCATAAGAAGAAACATAGTTAACCTAATTTTTGGAATATATAATAGCCATCAAAAAATTGTCTTGATTAAGATTTAACAACACATTAACAAGACTTTATAATTACATCTTCTATTTTTGTGCAAAATAGTTTAGATACTTTTTATCTGAATATTTAGAAAGGGGTTTATGAAATTATATTTCGGCATATTATATCTTACCATAATTACACTAGTTGGTTGTAAAAAAAACCACGATATAGATTATGCTTTTTTGGGCGGTGAAATCATCAACGCTACAGATAATTATGTTATACTCTCACTTAATGACTCTATTGTTGAAAAAATTAAGTTAGACGAAAACAATAGGTTTATATATAAAATTAGAAATTTACAATCTGGTTTTTATACTTTTAAACATGGTGGTGAATTACAAACTATTCTTTTAGAACCAGAAGATAGTATAATGCTTAGGCTTAATACTTATGATTTTGATGAATCTCTAGTTTATACGGGGCAAGGCGCAAAAAAGAATAATTATTTTATCAATGAGTTCTTGCAAAATGAAATAGAAGAAAAACGTGTTTTTAAATACTGTCAATTAAATTCTAAAACGTTCTCTCATAGAATAGATTCTATTAAAGTTTATAAAAATAAAAAATTAGACTTATTTAATCAAAAACACTCCCCTTCAAATTTATTTAATAAAATAGCTCAAGCGAATATTGATTATAATTATTATTCTAGCAAAGAAATATATCCTTTTATTCATTACGGAACTAATAAGTGTGACATATTAAAATCATTACCAAAAGATTTTTATACTTATAGAAAGGATATTAACTATGATGATGTTTTTTATGAAAATTACTTTATTTATAATAGTTTTTTAAAATCGAACATGAATAATTTAGCTTTGGAAAGACATGTAATCCACAATGGTTCTAAAGAATTTCAAGGAAAATCTATATGCTACAATTTAGATAAACTTCATTTAATTGACAGTATTATAAAAAATCCAATTATAAAAAACAAACTACTCTATTATAATACTTTTGGTTTTTTAAATAAAAACACCAATATAGAAGCTAATAAATCTATTTTAAAATCATTTTTAAATAAGAGTACTAATGCGAATAACAAAAAGGCAATTGCTAATCTAGTAGAATCTTTAAATGAATTAAAACCGGGGAAAGACTTTCCCCCTATTGATGTTGTAGATTTTAGAAATAATTATATGGGTATTAGTGATTTGGTAAACAAACCTACTGCTATATACTTTTGGTCTCATAAATTTCATGATCACTTTAAGCAAAGTCATAAAAAAGTAAATGAGTTAAAAATTAAATATCCAGAAATGAATTTTTTAGCCATTAATATTGATGTTCACAGTTCTGAGGACTGGTTAGCTTTTTTAACAAAAAATAAGTTTGCTATTGAAAAAGAGTATTTACTAAAAGATCCAAAAAAATCAAAAGAAATTTTAGCCATTCACTCTATGACTAAAGTAATCGTGGTTAATGATGATAAAAAAATCATACATTCTCATGCCAATATTTTTGATAAGAATTTTGAAGAAAAACTTTTGGCTATAGTTAGTAAATAATAAAAAGACCTCAACAAAATTATTAAGGCCTTTTAATGTTTTAAAAGAAATATTATTTTTAGTTTCCTTTATTATAATCAGCTAAAAACTTGGATAAACCTATATCTGTTAAAGGATGTTTTAATAAACCTTCTATAGAACTTAAGGGTCCTGTCATAACATCTGCACCTAATTTAGCACAATCAATAACGTGCATTGTGTGACGCACAGAAGCTGCTAATATCTCAGTATCAAAAGCATAGTTATCATATACTTGTCTTATTTCTGCTATTAGATTTAAACCATCTGTAGAAATATCATCTAAACGACCAATAAAAGGTGACACGTATGTTGCTCCAGCTTTAGCTGCTAGTAATGCTTGTCCTACAGAAAACACTAAAGTTATATTCGTTCTTATCCCTTTAGAAGAGAAATATTTACAAGCTTTTACACCATCTTTTATCATTGGTAATTTTACAACAATTTGAGAATGCAATGCAGCCAATACTTCACCTTCTTTAACCATTCCTTCAAAATCTGTAGAAATAACTTCTGCGCTAACGTCTCCATCAACAATATTACAAATATCTACATAATGCTTTAAAATGTTTGCTTCACCTGTAATGCCTTCTTTAGCCATTAAAGATGGGTTTGTAGTAACACCTTCTAAAACGCCAAGGTCTTGAGCTTCTTTAATTTGGTCAAGGTTAGCTGTATCTATAAAAAATTTCATTGTAATTAATTTTTATTTTATTAAAAAATCTGATGCGAATTTACGATAATAACCAACCGCGGTTATTAATTAATTATTAAATTATATTAACAACTTACGAAAACATTAAGTTAACATAGTATTTACAAAGAAATGGAGAGTAGTCAATAATTATTTAACAAACAAAACATAAGACTTTGATGTATGATCTTTACATAAAGAATCTTCATAATTACCATTGGAATCATAATTATTATCTGAATGCTCATTTTTTATTTCAGCAGATATTTTATCGAAATAATAAACGCATTCCCTGACCTCTTCAATATTGTTTGTATTTAAAACGGAACCTCTATTAATAATACAGTCTACAATATCGTCACAACTTTGTGTAAAAAAAGAAACTAAAACGCAACAATACCAAATTAAATCGTTTCATAATTTGATATGGTGGATTCAAGTCATAAAGGCAAAAAGCATTCCTAAATTATAATTTGTAATAATTTATTAATAACTTCTCATAAATAGTATCTGGAAGAATTCGTTTTAAAACAATTGAAAATTTTTGCATAAACTCCCCAACTTTATAATGTACTTTAGGTGATTTAGCGTTTATAACATTGAGAATCGCTTTAGCCATAATAGTAGGATTACTTCCAGCATCAACGTGCTCATCCATTAAATTTAATGTCTTATCATAAGATTTTTTGTAAGGTGAGTTATCTAATAATGGTGCATGATAGCGTCCTGCAGCAATATTTGTAGCAAAATCTCCAGGAGCAACATTAGTCATATTAATATTAAAGCCTTTCAATTCCATTCTAAAAGCTTCAGTAACCAATTCTAAAGCACCTTTACTTGCACTATAAATACCTCGATATGGTAATCCCATATAGCCAGCAATGGAAGTAATATTAATGATCAATCCCAAATTTTGCTCGCGCATCTGCGGTAATACAGCTTTAATAACATTAATAGGACCAAAGAAGTTTGTATCAAAATTAGCTTGAATTTCAGCTTCAGGAATTTCTTCAATTGGCCCCGTAATTCCTGCTCCCGCATTATTTATAAGTACATCTAATTTTCCTTCTTTCTCAATAATTGTTTTAACTGTACTGTTAATAGTATTATTGATTTTTACATCTAAAGCTAAAATAGGAAACTTTGAATCTGGATATTTCTCTGGAGAACGACTTGTTCCGTAAACTACAAACCCTTTTTCGATTAAAAACTCTCCAATTGATTTACCAATTCCAGAAGATCCTCCTGTAATTAAAACAACTTTACTCATACTTTACTTTTGAAAATTATTTGATACTAAAAATACAATAATATTAATGAGTTTCTATTCAAGTAATAACTTCATTAAATAAAAAAATCTTGACTAGCATAAGCTTTCAAGATTTAACTTTGTTGTACAAAAAAAGGCAAGCTACCTACATCACACCGCTACAACCATTTACCTTTGCTGCGTTCCCGCCCTGGAGGATTCAACAGGAGCTAGTTGTGTAGGACTTGCCGATGCAAATATACAATTTTTTAAAAATATCACAATGATTTTTTAAACTGATTTTAAATAAATATCTTGCTTTAAAATAAAATTTAAAATGAATATTTTCAAACACCTCAAAATCATATTTTTAAGCTGCTTAGTTTTTTCATGTGGATCTAATTCTGGACATAAAAAAAGTGATTTCACCATAAAAACTAACACCGAAAAGGGAAGTATTTCAAATAATAAGCACCTAATACTGTCTGTAGACAACAAAAAAGGGCATATAATCAACTCTATTTCATTTTTGCTCGATGGAAAGAAAATTGAAAAAAATACAGATTTAACTCATTTTAAACTTGGCAAGCATACTATTGAAGCTACTGTAAGCTTTAATGGAGAAAAACAAACTGTTAATACCACTGTAACTATTCTTAATAGTAAAGTGCCAAAAATATTTAAGTATAAAATTATTAATGAATACCCACATGATATAACATCTTATACACAAGGGTTAGAGTTTTTTAATAACAATTTATACGAAAGTACTGGTCAATATAAAGAATCTAAACTAAGACAAGTAAATTATAAAACTGGAGAAGTTATAAAAAATATAGATTTAGCCGATGAATATTTTGGTGAAGGTATTACTATTTTAAATGATAAAATTTACCAATTAACATGGCAAAAAGGTGTTGGCTTTGTTTACGACGTTAATACTTTTGATAAATTAAGTAGTTTTAAATACGGAAATAGTAAAGAAGGTTGGGGTTTTTGTAATAATAAAAATGTACTATATAAAAGTGATGGTACCGAAAAAATATGGTTATTAAATCCAGAAACCTTAATTGAACAAGAATACATTCAAGTTTACACCAATAAAGGAAAAATAGTTGGTATTAATGAGTTAGAATGGGTTGATGGAAAAATTTATGCTAACAGATATCAAAAAGATGGCGTGGCAATTTTAAACCCTAAAAACGGGGGCGTAATTGGAGTTATAGATTTTACACCCTTAAAAAAAATGGTTACTCAACATGATGGTTTAGATGTATTAAATGGTATTGCATACAATCCAAAAACAAAAACCTTATTTGTAACAGGTAAACGTTGGGATAAATTATTTGAAGTTGAAATTATTGAATAAAAATAATTGAGTTATACGCTTAGTAACTGATTTATTTGATTTTGATAAATCATATTAACAATTATCATTCTCTGTATCCTTTTATGAAAGATACTTTGTTGAAATTGAGATCTATCAATTCTAAAACAGAATTCATCAAAATAGGCTTGTATATACCATTTATTTACATGGGTTGGTATTGTATCATAACCAAGATTTCATTTGCATAATTACAATATGTAGTCGTTTAAAATTCTTTTCATTATTACTATCTTTCTGTTCAATATTCTAAACCTTTTTTAAAGGTTCATACCCTCTCCATTTATCAGTCACTATTTTTGTTTGCAGGTCTACTAATATGTTCTTCGAAAATAGGTATTAAAGATTCCGTAGAATAATCTTTTATGCCCTTAATATATACTCATTATACTTTGTTATTATCAACCTCAGCTCGATTAATATTTAGTAGGTTTTTTTTGTAGTAAAAAAGACAGATTTTTAGTAAATTAAAGTTCTGAAATTCAATTTATTAATCTAAAAACTTATCTATAATAATCTATTTTAAAGTTAAATAAATATTCTGTTTAGTTGATGGATTTTGTAAAGAATATGATAAAATCGTAGATAAAGCACTTTTGGGGAATAGATTATGTCTAAAGGTAACGTTACTAGGCTCACTATTTTGTTTTAATTAAGTAGCTTTAGAACCTTTAAACATTTTTACATTTTCTATGTTCAAAAATATATGAAAGATGAATTTCCTAATACAGTTTCTTATAATAGATTTACAGAATTAGTAGGTCAGAATTTAATAGCTATGAGTTTGTTTTTAAAAACCTGTTAATTAAGAAAGTATACAGGAATTTCTTTTATCGATTTAACTTTTTATCAAATATAGTCGCAGGTCTTATTGCGTATAGATTTTTACCTAAAAAAACAGAAATAAAATATCAATCTATGAAAACTAATAACTTACTTTTTATTAATCGAACTCAGGTTATTAGTTATTTCTACTGCTATAACTGCCATTTTATTCTTTGTATTATAACTTTGACCTTGTTTAGCTCCTTCTTTTCCACCAATAGTAAACTCATCAACATGGACTAATTCTTATAAAGGATATTTTTAGCTACTTGACATTGCTTTTCTAACTTTTTGCATAAAATATCGTGCAGTTCCTTGACAAATACTAAATCGTTTTCCCCTATTTGAATACTAGAAATACTTTTTCTACTTGTGCTCATTTCAAAAACTACACAAAATACTTTTTGTAAACAGAATTTCACTTTATGAAACAGCATATTAGCTGCTACACTTTCTACATGATGGCATGAATAACAATGATAGTTATATCCCGCTTTTTCACAACTTTTTGTATGACCGCATTTATTACAAGTATATCTATCTTGCCATTTTATTTTTGCTAGATAAGCCTTAAAAGTTTCATCGCTTGGTAATTCTTTTATAAAGCATAGCATATCTTGTCCCATAAATTGAAGCATAAGCCAATCTTTTAGAATAATAATATACAGGAAATAACTAACTCAAAAAAAATATTACAATTTTAATGAAATATTATCATTATTTCTAATCATTCTGATTTCTAAATTAGGCTTTATAAAGTACCTTTGTTTACTACTTTATAAAGTCTTTATTGAATATCCGTTTTCACTCATAATCCAGTAATATTTGCTATTACAAGTCTATCAAAGAGTTTATCTTCAAAGTATCTTCGGTTTAATTTATACACAAATTCATTGAGGTATAATTGAAGATACTTTCCTTTTATTTTGTGATAATTACCCAGTAAGTTTCTTTTCGCATTACTTATGGTTATATGTACCCATTTTAATGTTTCTATTGTAGTTTGTTTGTCTGATTTCTCTGTATAATGTAGTTCTACAAAATCTGCAATATCAATATATGAAGTGCTTTTATCAG
>CALKXS010000109.1 GCA_938003745.1 uncultured Algibacter sp. | reverse complement strand
TTATTTTTAATATTTAAATATTCTTGTTCTATTTCTAAAGGAGTTTTATACTCTAAAGCAGAATGTAATCTTTTGGTGTTATACCATTTTATATAGTGATTAATTATATAATGAGCGTCAAAAAATGATTTGAACTTATATCTGTAAACACATTCATATTTTAGAGTTTTAAAGAAAGATTCCGCTACTGCATTATCCCAAGAATTCCCTTTTCTACTCATAGATTGGGTTACCTTTAAATTGTTTCCTAATAAGTTTTTCATTGTAGTGGATACGTATTGAACTCCTCTATCTGAATGAAAAAATATGATGTTCTGTAATCGCCCTTCTTTTCTTTGCTAATAACCATGTTTTATAAATCGTATTTTCAGTAGTCATATCATCGCTTAAAGTCCAAGCAATTAATTTTCCATCTGCCAAATCTAAAACCATAGTAAAGTAATACCATTTCTTACCCATTCGTATATAGATAATATCAGAAACCCATTTTTCTGCTAATTGAATACTTATAAACTCTCTATTTAAAATATTTTTAGGAATCTAATAGGAATGATTTGAATCTGTAGTAATTACATACTTTTTTTCGATACACTTTTCAAACTTAATTTCTTCATTAAAAACGATATGTAAGAATGATTATAATAAATATTTTCCCTTTCGAGAGATTTTGGATACGTCGACTACCATAAATATGATTACTCTGTTTAAAAATAGCAGTAATTCTATTTTTTAAATGTTTTAAACTCTCCTTTTCTCTACTTATGTCTTTTGTTTTTAGCCAATTATAAAGTGCACTATTACTTACTTCCATGCATTTTACCTCCTCCCGACAGGGAAATAATCTTTATTTGATAAAATAAATTCATATCTCACTTGTCGCTCGTGGAGAAGATGCTTACCACCTTTTTAAATATATCGCGCTCTAACTTTACGTTTCTTAACCCTTTTTCTAAAAGTCGAATACGTTTCTGGTCTTCTGATAATACGGATGTAGTGGTGAAATTGCCACAGTTTTCTTCATGATATTTACACTACTTACGAATCATACTACCATTGAGATTGTATTCGCTACTAACTGAATTTACACTTTGACCTGATTGTAATAACTCTACAATCATTACTTTAAATTCATTCTCATACTTTTCTGCCATAATTCAAATTAAGATTATAGACTGTATTTTTTTGTCCTGTTAAAGGTATCGATTCCAAATCATTACGAGTGCTACCAAAAGCACTCTTTTGATTTCTAGCACTATCCAAAGACTATCTAGGTCTCCTTCCAACATCTTTTCAATGCCGCGATTTTGTAGCTGCTTTAAAAAATCGGTGAGCTATTCACCCGTTTTAAATTGTTTTAAGAAAGACCTCGTTTAATAAATCTTCTTTTTTCATCAACTGTGTTTGAATTTAAAATTTAAAAAAATAGCTAGGGTCGTGACCCAAGCTATTTTTAAACTTACACAGTTAACGAGATACTGCCATTAATGAATTTACTGAATGATTATTACACTTAAATATCTATTAATTTAGCATATAAAATATGTACTACGGATAAACATGTTTTCAAAGGAGATTTTGTTCTAAAAAATACACTTCCATTTTTAGACGATAGTCATCTCCATTTAATTTATCAATATATCTCCAATAAGATTTACTTAAAAAAAGAATCTACAAACTCGTACTTATTAAAGACTTGTAAATCTTCAATGCCTTCTCCTACTCCAATATATTTAACAGGAATTTTAAATTGATCTGAAATACCAATAACAACGCCGCCTTTTGCTGTTCCGTCCAGTTTAGTAACCGCTAAAGACGTTACTTCTGTTGCTACTGTAAACTGTTTCGCTTGCTCAAATGCGTTTTGACCTGTAGAACCATCCAAAACTAATAATACATCATGAGGCGCATCTCCAACAACCTTTTGCATGACACGTTTTACTTTGGTAAGCTCATTCATTAGGTTTACTTTATTATGCAAACGTCCTGCTGTATCTATAATTATAACATCGGCTTCTTGATTAACTCCAGATTCTAAAGCATCAAAAGCTACTGAAGCAGGATCACTTCCCATATCTTGTCTTACCATTGATACATTTATACGATCTGCCCAAACTTGAAGTTGATCTATCGCAGCAGCTCTAAAGGTATCGGCAGCACCAAGAACAACTTTTAATCCTTGCTTTTTAAATTGATAAGCTAGTTTTCCTATAGTTGTAGTTTTACCAACGCCATTTACACCTACTACCATTAAAACATATGGTGTTTTTGATCCGTCTGCTTGTTTTGGTAAAGTTGGAATTACATATTCTGTTTCTTCTCCTGAATTTGTTTCGCTTAAAAGGCTAGCTATTTCTTCTCTAAGTATTTTATTAAGTTCATCTGTACCCAAGTATTTATCTTTAGATACGCGCTCTTCTATACGTTCGATAACTTTTAATGTAGTATTAACACCAACATCACTAGACACTAAAACTTCTTCTAGATTATCTAAAACCTCGTCATCTACTTTAGATTTCCCTGCTACTGCTTTACCTAACTTTCCTAAAAAAGAGGTTTTTGTTTTCTCTAATCCTTTATCTAATGTTTCCTTCTTTTCTGAGGAAAATATTTTCTTAAAAAAACTCATTTAAAAATATTTATTCGTTTGTTATATAGTCACCAATTCTTTCTGCGTTAAGGATTGTAGCGATATCCCTTTGCTTTTTGCAAAAGATATAACGGAAAGCCTGACCATACTTTTTTTTACATGGTAACGCCATAACGTATTATAACAACTATCTTGCCTTAAAAAAGCAACTGCTATAATGACAGATTACAATCAAATATAAAAATAAAAAAGCAGCTCTCTATAAAGAAAGCTGCTTTAAATATCTTATTAAAAGTAATCCTTATTTCTTATTCAAGAAATCGTTTACTTTATCTGGTGCCATAATAGACTCAACAAACATGTAAGCTCCTGTTTTTGGAGACTTTACCATTTTTATTGCTTTTGACAACCTTTTAGATCCTGTCTGTAATGATGCTACTGATTTCTTTGCCATGACTTATTATTTTATCTCTTTATGAACTGTCATACGTTTAAGAATTGGATTAAATTTCTTAATCTCCATTCTATCTGGCGTATTCTTTTTGTTTTTAGTTGTAATGTATCTTGAAGTTCCTGCTTGACCAGTTCCTTTATGTTCAGTACATTCTAAAATCACCTGTATTCTGTTACCTTTTCTTGCCATTTCTTTACTTATTATATGCCGCTATTATTTTAAAAACCCTTTAGATTTTGCATCTTTAATTGCTGCAGATATACCTATTTTATTGATAGTTTTTAAAGCAGAAGTAGAAACTTTTAAAGTTACCCAGTTATCTTCTTCTGGAATATAAAAACGTTTCTTAATTAAGTTCGCGTTAAATTTTCTTTTAGTTCTATTTAATGCATGAGACACATTGTTTCCAACCATTGCCTTCTTTCCTGTAAGTTCACAAACTCTTGACATTATTTCTACTTTTATTTTTTTTGTTTAAAAACGAGGTGCAAATATACTAATTGTTTCAGTTATAGCAACCTAATTTTATCAATTTTTTAAAATTTCTTTTTGAAGCATTTCTAAAGCCTTACTTATAGCCTTGTTTACAACCCTTTCTCTGGGTTGTCCAAACATAAATTCTTCCGAAATTACTCCTTGTTTTGTGGCTAACGCAATAAAAACAGTTCCAACTTCGGCATTTGCCTCTCCTTTTGTTGGTCCTGCATTACCTGTTGTTGCAATGGCATAATCTGAATTAAACTTTTTTATAGTTTGCATCGCCATGGCTTCGGCAACTTGCCCACTTACCACAGAATATTTATCGATTATATCTTTAGAAACTCCTAAAACATTAATCTTAGACTCGGTTGAGTAGCTTACAATACACCCTTTAAAATAACCTGACGCACCAGAATTGGATGTAAACCGTTCTGCTAATTTGCCTCCTGTACAACTTTCTGCTACTGCTAAAGAAAGGTTTAAGCCAGATAGTTTTTTACCTATAAAAGCTTCCATGGTTTGTCCTTCATCTTCAAAACCAACAAACTCTTTTTCTATAAGAGGCATGACATTATCTATTTGACGTTGAACATCATCAATTACTTTCTGCTCATCAAATCCTTTTGAAGACACTCTCAACCGCATTTTACCAATACCTGGTAAGTATGCTAGCTTTATATGGCTTGGTAATTGATCTTCCCAAGCTTCAATTCTATTTGCCAAAGTGCTTTCTCCTAGCCCGTAAATTAAAAGAGTTTTATGCAAGATAAACGGTGTTTCATATTTACCTTTTAACTTAGGTACCACTTCTTTTACAATTAAATTTCGCATTTCAAACGGCACTCCTGGAAGGGAAATAAAGGTTTTATCACCTTTTTCTAACCACATACCAGGAGCTGTACCCAATGTGTTCATTAACACCTTTGCTTTAGATGGCACGTATGCTTGATCTAAATTAACTTGCAATAATGTTTGACGCACGTAAAGTTTCCATAACGCTTCAATATTTTCTTGAACCGCTAGGTTTCTTACCAAAGTGTCATTAAAATATTCGGCAATGGCTTTTTTGGTAATATCATCTTTTGTAGGCCCTAATCCGCCTGTTATTATAATAACATCTGCATTCTTTTCAGCCTCGCTAAAAGCTTTCAAAATATGACTCTTATCGTCTTGAATTGATGTTATTTGGTATACAGAAACCCCTATTTTATTAAGCTCCCTTCCTATAAATGCAGAATTTGTATCTAATACTTGCCCAATAAGGAGCTCATCTCCAATAGTTATTATTTCTGCTTGCATTACAAATTAAAATCAGCTTTCATTTCTGCTACAGCATTATCTACAGCATTAATAACAATTGATAATTGATTGGTAACATCTAAATCTGTTTTTTCAAATTTACCCCAATCTTGTACTTCTATTAAAATATCTAAAACCCCCAACTCAAATAAATCTACTGTTGGTTTCATTTTATGAGCAGCTTGATAAGCATTGTAATAATCACCTTCTACAACTGCTTTTTTTAATCTAGCTGCATCTTCTGGCACTTCTTCTAAAAAAGCTTCTGCTAAAGTTGCTATAAATTCCTCATCGTTATCTGCTAATTCGCGTACTCTAAATAATTTGTAATATTGTCCCATTTATTTTACTGTAATTGAAAACATTTCTATGTCTTCTATGTATCCTTTAAGTTTATCATTGGCAAATATTTTGCCTACTCCAGCTGGTGTGCCTGTAAATATAACGTCTCCTATCTTTAAAGTAAAATATTTTGACACATATTCTATCAATTCGTCAATTTTCCAAAGCATTAAACTTGTGTTTCCACTTTGAACAATCTCTTCATTTTTTTTAAGAGAAAAATTAATATCATTTACATCTTTAATTTTATCAACTGACAACCAACTACCTATCACCGCAGATCCATCAAAGGCTTTTGCCTTTTCCCAAGGCAATCCTTTAGCTTTTAATTGACTTTGTAAATCACGAGCCGTTAAATCCATACCTAAACTTATTTCTTTATAATATTTATGCGCAAATTTTCTACCTATATATTTACCTACTCTGTTAATTTTAACCAAAACCTCAACTTCATGATGGACATCATCTGAAAAATCTGGAATAAAAAACGGTTGCTTTTTTAATAATATAGCAGTATCTGGCTTTAGAAAAATAACCGGATCTGTTGGTTTTTCATTTTCCAACTCTTTAATGTGCTCAGTATAATTTCTACCAATACAAATTAACTTCATGTTCTTTATATTTTTTAATTGGGGCGTTACCACAAGGGGTAAGCTTTAGATTACAAGTCCTCTCACCTACTTCGGTGGACTTTGGGCTTTCCTCTACAATCCCTAACGTAATTAATTTGCCAAGGTAATTCTTATAAAAAGTTTTATGCTTTCCTTTCTATCTTAAGCTTTTAAATTACCCCAACTTATTATTAAAACTACGTAACTTAATGGCTGTCAATACTTTTTTAGTATACAACGGAAAATCTGCATTTAATAACCAACCAAAGTATCCAGGTTCTTTTTCCAAAACGTCTGTTACTAACTTTCCTTTATGCTTTCCAAAAGAAAAACATTCCACACCTTCTTTATTATAAGCTATAAAGCCTGCAAAATCTGCAAAACGTTTTCTTGAACTAAATTCAGCTAAAAATTTAGTATCATTTTCAACCTCATCATATCTCGCTATTTGCGCCTTTAAAACCTCATAAGTTGCCATAGTATCTGCTTCTGCACTATGCGCTCCTTCCAAGTTTTTATCGCAATAAAACCTATATGCTGCTGTAAGTGTACGTTGTTCCATTTTATGAAAAATAGTTTGTACATCTACCGCCAATCTATTTTTCATATCAAAATCTATATCTGCTCTTAACATCTCTTCTGCCAAAAGTGGAATATCAAATCTATTAGAATTAAAACCTCCTAAATCTGAATCCTTAATCATAGTATAAACCTCCTTAGCAAGTTCTTTAAACGCTGGCTTATCTGCTACATCTTCATTACTAATACCATGAATTTCTACAATCTCTTCTGGAATTTTCATTTCTGGATTAACCAACCATGTTTTACTTTCCTCTTTTCCGTTAGGAAATACTTTTAAAACTGAAATTTCTACGATACGATCGCTTGTAATACTTATTCCTGTTGTCTCTAAATCAAAAAAACAAATAGGCTTAGATAAATTAAGTTGCATAGTTATTGATATCTTTTTTACAAATATACTTTTAAAATTTGTTTTAAATTTGCCAATGATGATGAATTCTAACTTAAAAAAACTCCTCGTTTTAATAGCCATTCTTTTTATATCAATATCAAGTTTAGCTCAAGAAAAGCAGATTGAAAAAGTACATTTAATTGAAAAATTAAAAGGAAAACGTCTTGAACTTTTTGCAAAAAACGAAGATTCAATTAGTTACTCTATTTTTTTAAGAGTTACCACTACAGATTATAGACGCAGTAGTAACAGACCTATTCTCACTACAGTCGAACCAAATACAGAAAAATATCTAATTACACTTATTAAATTAGCTGATAAACCCGGTAATTACGAAAAACAATTTATTGTAAATGAAGTTAGCCAAAAACTTAGTATAAGAAAAGATTTTGAAGATTTTGAAATCAATTTTGATAACGCTTTAAAAACAAAAGAGATTACAATTTATAATTCTGATGACTGCGAAATTTGTGAAGATTCTAAAATATTATTCACTAAAAACAAGATGGCCTTCAATAGTAAACATATTGTAAATGAAAACATTGAGCTCCTTAAAAGTTTAAAAAGCTCTAACAAAACTATAGATAGTATAAAAATAAAGCAGAACTAATAAAAACCTTAAAGACTATTATTAAGTAAGCTTTATTATATTTCCCTATTAATATCCCAAGCTTCTAAGTAATCTTTAACAGCTTTAACAAACATACCACCTAAAGCACCATTTACAACACGATGATCATAAGAGTGAGATAAAAACATTTTATAACGAATTCCAATAAAATCTCCTTCTGGTGTTTCAATAACAGCAGGTACTTTTCTAATAACTCCCAAAGCTAAAATACCAACTTGTGGTTGATTAATGATTGGTGTTCCCATGATACTTCCAAAAGTACCAACATTTGTAACTGTATATGTACCACCTTGAATATCGTCTGGTTTTAATTTATTCAAACGCGAACGTGTTGCTAGATCATTAACTTGCTTGGTCATACCTACTAAATTAAGCTGATCTGCATTTTTTATAACTGGTACAATTAAATTACCATCTGGTAAGGCCGCTGCCATACCTAAGTTAATATTTTTCTTTTTTATTATTTTATCTCCTTGAAGCGAAATGTTCATCATTGGATAATCACGAAGAGACTTTGCTATGGCTTCCATAAAAATAGGTGTAAACGTTAAGTTTTCACCTTCACGTTTCATAAATCCATCTTTAACTTTCTTTCTCCAATTCCATATATTAGTAACATCTGCTTCAATAAAACTTTGAACATGTGCAGATGATTGAATAGACTCAACCATGTGATGAGATATGAGTTTCCCCATTCTTGTCATTTCTATGGTTTCATCTTCTCCATTTGAAATAACTGGATTAGTTTGTTCTTTTGTTTTTACTGGAGCAACAACTTTATTTTCAACTATTTCATCAATTACTTTAGGAGAACCCCCTCTTTTATTTATATATGTTAAAATATCATTTTTAGTAACACGCCCATCTTTACCAGTACCAACGACAGCATCCAATTCTTCTTGCGAAAGCCCTTCTTGCTTTGCTATATTCTTTACTAATGGCGAATAAAAACGATCTCCAGAAGAAATTATAGGAGTGACAGACTCCTTCACTATTTGTATAGTTTGCTCAACTTGCTCTGCAATTTCAGAAACCTTTACATCTTCTTTTACAGGGATAGAAGCGGTTATTTTAGCATCAACCGATACCTCTGATTCTGTTTCTATTACCGCTAAAACTTGTCCAACCTGCACAACATCATCAATATTAAAAAGCTTTTCGATCAACACACCTTCAACTTCACTTGGCACCTCACTATCTACTTTATCTGTTGCAATCTCTAAAACTGCATCATCTAACTCTATAGTATCTCCTACTTCTTTTAACCAAGATGTAATTGTTGCCTCAGCAACACTCTCTCCCATTTTTGGTAACCTAAGCTCAAAATTTGCCATATCTATAATATATACCTTATTTTATTATCATTAATCGAAAAATTAGTAGAAATTATCTATAATTTTGTTTTATTTACAATAAAAATCAATCCCACTTTAAAACCTCACCTCTATTAATTGCATTATCACTACCTATTATATAATTAGATTTTTTAGGCAGAATTTTAAAAGTCACGTTTTTTTGTGTTCCTAATTTTTCTATAATCGAAATTATTCTTTTATATTTTAATGCATTGGCATCTATAATAACCTCATCATTAGCTTTAATATGTTTCATATTATAATCTAAAACAACATTCTTTTTTAAAACCCGTTTTAAACTAACACTTTCTTCTTTAGATACAAAAACATACTGGGATACTTTTTTAGGCTTCCCTTTTGGTTTTAATCTCAAAATATAAATCATTTTTATACCCAACCATACCAATAAATCAAAAAGGATATTCTTTTTAAAATGTTTTCTATAAAATATTTGCATTGCACCATAAAAACGTCTAGCATAATTTTGATCTTTTAATGTACTTTCTCCTTTATAATGAATAACGGTCGTTTCTCCAAAATAATAGTTACTATAACCAGATTTGAAAACTTTGTATGATAAATCAATATCTTCTCCGTACATAAAATAGTCTTCATCAAAGCCATTCATTTCTTGATAAACAACTTTTCTCATAAACATAAAAGCTCCAACAAGGATATCAACCTCACCTACACCTTCTTCTTCTATATGTTTTGCATAGTAACTATTAGAATTACCTATTAATTTTAAAAGAGCCGCTTTTACATAAGGAATATTACGTTTACTTTCTGGTAAAAACTTACCAACACCGTTAATCAACTTACAACCTACAATTCCTAATCTATTTTTATTTTCTGAAAATTGCAATAATTTTTCAAAAGTATCTTCGGCAACAACTGTGTCTGGGTTTAATATACATAAAAACTCACCTTTCGCTTCTTTTACAGCAATATTGTTCCCTTTTGAAAATCCAAAATTTTCTTTATTTTGAATTAAAACCACATTAGGAAATAATTCACGAACCATAGAACAACTATCATCTTCAGAATCATTATCTACTACAATAATTTCTGCATCTAAATTACGAATTGCATCTTGTACACTTTTTAAACATAGTTCTAAAAAGTAACGTACATTATAATTTAAAATAACTACTGAAAGCTTCAATTTAATCTATAATTTTAATGCTGATTCAAATGGAATTCTATTTAAAATACTGCGCCCTAAAGTAATTTCATCTGCATATTCCAATTCATCCCCAACAGAAATTCCTCTAGCTATAGTAGACGTTAAAACATTATATTCTTGAATTTGCTTATAAATATAAAAATTAGTCGTATCGCCTTCCATGGTAGAACTTAATGCAAAAATAAGCTCTTTCACCTCACCTTCTTTAACTTTATTTACAAGCGACTCTATTTTTAAATCATGAGGACCAATACCATCCATTGGTGAAATTTTGCCTCCTAAAACATGATACAACCCTTTAAATGAACTTGTGTTTTCTATAGCCATAACATCACGTACATCTTCTACAACACAAATAAGCTCTTCATTTCTATTAGAGTTAGAACATATTTCACAAAGCTCTACATCACTAATATTATTACAAGATTTACAGAATTTAATATCATCACGCATAGACATTAAGGCTTCAGAAAGCGCAGTTGTTTGGTCTTTTGGTTGCCTTAGCATATGCAATACCAAACGTAAAGCTGTACGTTTTCCAATACCTGGAAGTTGCGACATTTCATTAACCGCACGTTCTAACAATTTAGAAGAAAATTCCATCTTACAAAATTACTATTTAACAGTGAGTTTCACTAATTTTAAATCTCTATTATTAAATAATATATAAATATTTTGGATGTTATAATTTATTCTTTATATTTTGATAATCTGATATTTTATATTTTTATGAGTTCCACACAAATTTCACTACTTATTGCTACTTATTTTGGTGTTTTAATATTAATATCCTATTTAACTGGTAAAGAAGACTCTAACGGTGCTTTTTTTAAAGCAAACAAATCTGCTCCTTGGTATTTGGTAGCATTTGGAATGATTGGTGCTTCTTTATCGGGTGTTACGTTTATTTCTGTTCCTGGCATGATTAGCGGACAACAATTCGCATACATGCAGGGCGTTTTTGGCTTTTTTGTTGGATATATTTTTATTTTAACAGTTCTACTACCTTTATATTACAAGCTTAATGTCACATCAATTTATCAATATTTAGAACAACGCTTCGGCATAATAAGTTATAGAACTGGAGCCTTTTTCTTTTTACTATCTAGAGTTACAGGAGCTTCGTTTAGATTGTACCTTGTTGCTTTATCTATTCAATATATAGTCTTCGAAAAAATAGGCATCCCATTCTGGCTAACAGTAGTTACTTCTATTTTATTAATATGGCTATACACAAATAAAGGCGGTATAAAAACCATTATTTGGACTGACACCCTACAAACGTTAGCTATGTTAACCGCTATTGGAGTTGCCATATATTTAATAAATGAAAAATTAGAATGGGGGTTTATAGAAGCCGTACAATCTGAGACATTCTCATCAAAAAGTAAAATTTTCTTTTTTGACGACCCTAATTCAAAAACTTATTTCTGGAAATATTTTATTGGTGGTATTTTTATAGCAATCGCCATGACTGGATTAGACCAAGATATGATGCAAAAAAACTTAACATGCAAAACGCCAAAAGATTCTCAAAAAAACATGCTTAGCATGGCAACTCTAGTCGTAATTGTCAATTTTGTTTTTTTAGCTTTAGGTGCATTATTATTTATATATGCTGATAAATTTGCACTACAGATTCCAAAAATTGATGGAAAAATTAGAACAGACTTATTATTCCCTGAAATAGCAATGAATCAAGGGTTAGGCCAAGCACTGTCTGTAACTTTTATTATTGGATTAATTGCCGCAGCATACTCAAGTGCCGATTCTGCATTAACATCATTAACAACATCTTTTTCGGTAGATTTTTTAAATATTGAAAACAAACCAGAGCCTGAACAAAAACCATTAAGAAAAAAAGTACACATTGGCGTTTCTATTTTACTTGTACTTGTCGTTATTCTTTTTAATAATTTAGAAGGCAATGTTGTTGGCAATCTTTTTAAATTTGCCACCTTTACCTATGGTCCGCTACTAGGTCTATTTACTTTTGGCATATTAACACCCTATAAAATTAAAGACACCTATGCTTGGTTAGTTTGTTTACTATCTATTACAATTACATATAGTATAACACTATTACCTCCAAGTATTATTGGCGCATATCAATTTCACTGGGAAATACTTCCACTTAATGGGCTTATAACATTTTTAGGCTTAATATTGATTCGTAGAAAGTAAAACTAAAGTACAAGCATCTTCAAATTCAATATTATTTTTTCTTAATATTTCATACAATTCAAGATTCTCTGTTCCTGGATTAAAAATAACACGTTTAGGTCTTAATGCTACTATATAGCCATAATAGTCAATTTGTCTTTTGGAATTAAGATAGAGAGTTACAGTATGAATATCATCATAATTAATCAATTTGGTATCAATTTGAATTCCTGACACCTCTCCACTCCTTAAACCAAAGGCTACTGTTTCGATATTATTAGCAACTAAACGTTGAATTACATAATTAGAATACCTATTAGGCTTCAACGAAGCCCCTAAAACCAAAGTTTTTTTATTCATATTATAAACACCTCAAAATAAACTAATTAAAAATCCAACCTTTTAATCCCTGGTATATCTATATGTAAAAGCTTTAAAATTATGTTAAATCAAGTAACAAAACTCAAAAACATGAATCTCTTTGTTATATAAATCAATCAAAATAAAAGGACTTACCTTTTTGTGCGCTCTATTGTTATCCATTTCAATACATGCAAATTCAGAAACAACTCCCCCTAATACCAGCAAAAACAGATCTATTAGCGGTAAAGTTATAGACGCAAAATAAAACACTCCCTTACCTTATGTAAATATAATCATTAAAGGACACCAATAACTAAACATTAATTTGAGGTATAACTCTAGATGACGGTACTTTTAAAGTAGACAAAATTACCGAAGGAAAAGTATCTATACAAATCCAATACATTGGTTATAAGATATACGCAAAATATATTACCACAAGAAAAAATAACTACAACATTAACCTAAGAGACATTAAACTAGATGAATAAGCAGAAGGACTTAATGATGTAATGGTTATTGCTGAAACTTCTAGCGTTGTTCAAAAAACAGACCGTAAAGTAATTAATGTTGGTAAAGACTTAACGTCATCAGAAACAACAGCTTCTGGAATATTAAACAACGTTCAGCCCCTAGGCGTTGATTATCAAACAAGAAACCTTAGCTTAAGAGGTAACAAAAATGTACGTGTTCTAGTGAATGGTAAACCAAGTAACATAAATGTAGCTCAATTATTAAGGCTAATTCCGTCTACATCAATTAAACAAATTGAACTAATTACTAATCCTTCTGCTAAATACAATCTGGAAGGGATAAGCGGTATGATTAATATTATACTTCACAAAAATGCTAACCAAGGATTTAATGGAAATGTAAATACGGATTAACTCATGGGCAAAATACTCGTTTTAACGGTACAACAGGAATGAATTACAAAATTGGCAAAGTAAATTTCTACACAAACTATAGCCATAATGGAAGAGATAGTGAATTTCACGGATTTGTAAACAGACCCGACAATAATTCACTTCAAAATTTTGACAATTTAATAAATAATAAAAGCCACTTTTTTTAGTTTGGAACAGATATCTACATCAATGATGAAAACACGTTATCAATTTGGAAACAACTCTGATACAAACCAACTCGAATTTGCATTAGATAATAATGGAAACCAAATACCAGATTAGGAACACGTTTTTAACAGTACGGTATTGAAGGCTAATTAAATAAAAGAAGTCCGTTAGAAAAGATTACAGACGACATATTCTCTATATATCCTTCTGCCTTTATAACCTATAATCCAAATGAGAAAAATCAGTTCCAAATAAGTTATAGCAGACGTGTAGATTGCCCTTCATTAGAATAATTAAATCCTATTAGGCAATGGAGTACACCGCGAGTTACTAATATAGGAAATCCAGATTTAAATCCACAATTCACAAATTCTTTTGAAATTAATTATACACACCAAATAGAAAAAAGAATCTTATACTTTTGGAACATTCTATCGTCGTGTAAATAATAACATTAGTAGAGTTCTTAATGTAGACCCTTTTGATGACAATAAAGTACTACTTACATTTTCTAATAACGACAGCAGTAATCGTTATGGTTTTGAAGCATCATTTAATTATAAATTCTTCAAATGGAGGAATACTAACGCTAGCAAAGACTTATATGTACAAGAACAAGCTAGCATCTCAAACGGAGATCAATTAGAAGTAAATAACACAGCATTTAATGCTCGTATAAATAATACGTTCACTACAACCAAAAATCTTCGCTTTCAATTATTCTATATGTTTCGAGGCGGAGGCAAAAGTTTACAGTTTGAAAGACGATCTATATCACAACTTAACGCTGAAACCAGTTTAAATATTTTAAAGAATAAAGGAACTTAAGGTATGCGTTTTAAGTTTGATACAGAAAAACCATATACTACAAATGGGCAATTTAATTGAGAAAGTAGAACTGCTTATTTAGGATTCAATTACAGATTTGGAGGTGGTAAAAATCAAGCCTTTCGAAGAAAAAATAGAAATAAAAGCGAAACTAGTGATGGTGGCGATGGCTTACTATAAAAAGAATATTTAGTAAGAAACTTAATAGTTGATGGCTAGTGCTATCACTTTCTTGTGAAAAATCAAAACCTCAAAATTTATATAGGTTTTGAGGTTTTGCTTTTTCACAAAAACCTTAAAAACTATCAATCATATAATAAAAACATTAAATTTTGTATGTTTTTTAAAAGAAATACGACAATAACAACCAGAACCTTTACGTTAAATTATAAAACACCGAATTTATAGTATTTGAGTTAGTCACTTTTTAAAAAATTCGTTGAAATTTAAGTTTTCCTGAGCAGAAAACTTAAGCTAGTATTAATTGTAATTGGTTAATAGCTAAAAAAACCCAAAACTAACGTTTTGGGTTTTTTGATGTTATGCATTTAAAGATTCTATACTAAATTAAATACGAGTAGATTCAAAAAGACCTTATTACCATTTAATAATAGCACTCGCCCATGTAAATCCACTACCAAAAGCAGCTAGCACCAAATTATCACCTTCTTTTAACCTCCCTTCTTCCCAAGCCTCTGTTAACGCTATAATTACAGATGCAGCAGTTGTGTTTCCATATTTCTGAATATTATTGAATACTTGATAATCACTTAAACTAAACTTCTTCTGTATAAATTGAGCGATACGAAGGTTTGCTTGATGCGGGATCAACATATCAATATCTTCTTTTTGTAAGCCATTCTTCATCAAACCTTCCATAATCACTTCACTAAAACGAACCACTGCATTTTTAAATACAAACTGCCCATCCATATATGGGAAATAAGATAAATCGTCTTCTTCAGACCCTATAATTTCTGGCACCCAATGTCCAATACTAGGTGATTCTACAATTAACTTATCTGCATATTTACCTTCAGAGTGTAAATGCGTAGACAAAACACCTTTAGTATTATCTTCTTCTCTAGATAAAACAGCTGCTCCTGCCCCATCTCCAAAAATAACAGACACATTACGCCCACGAGTCGTTTTATCCAATCCATTAGAATGATATTCTGCGCCAATAACTAATATGTTCTTGTACATACCCGTTTTAATAAACTGGTCTGCTACAGATACAGCATAAATAAACCCAGAACATTGGTTTCTAACATCTAAAGCTCCAATGGTAGGCATATCTAACATATCTTGAATTTGAACACCACAACCAGGAAAATAATAATCTGGACTCAAGGTTGCAAATACAATAAAATCAATATCATCCTTGGTTAAACCAGCACGGTCTATAGCTACTCTAGCTGCCTTTGCTCCCATTACTGCCGATGTATCTTCGGTACCATCTTTTATCCAACGACGTTCGTTTATCCCTGTACGCTCTTGTATCCATGCATCATTAGTATCCATCAATTTAGATAAATCATCATTTGTCACCACATTCTCAGGAACATATTTACCTAAGCCTGTTATTTTTGAATTATACATATTTTATTTTTATTTTAAATCCCTTACTATATCTAATATTTAATATAGTAAATAGCAGAAATATTTATCAATCTAATAACAAAGTACATAATTATAAATTGATTTTCAAAAATCTTTAAAATTTCAGCCTTAAAAAGCGTGTCAGTTTGTCACTTTTTGTGAATTGGCATTTTTGTTGCCTTTCTCTTTACATAATTATAAAAAACATATATCATGGCAAAAGGAAGCATTAATGTTTCGGTTGAAAACATATTCCCGCTCATTAAAAAATTCTTGTATAGTGATCACGAAATCTTTTTACGTGAACTTATTAGTAATGGTACAGATGCTACTTTAAAACTAAAGCATCTTACTAGTATTGGCGAGTCTAAATCTGAATACGGCAACCCACAAATTGAGGTTAAAATTGATAAAGAAGGTAAAAAACTTCATATTATAGATCAAGGTTTAGGAATGACTGCAGACGAGGTTGAAAAATACATCAACCAAGTCGCATTTTCTGGAGCTGAAGAGTTTTTAGACAAATACAAAGACTCAGCAAAAGATTCTGGTATTATTGGACATTTTGGCTTAGGATTCTATTCTGCATTTATGGTAGCAGAAAAAGTAGAACTTATTACTAAATCTCATAAAGACGAACCTGCTGCTCACTGGGCATGCGATGGATCTCCTGAATTCACACTTGAAGCTCACGACAAAGCAGATAGAGGAACAGAAATTATTCTTCATATTGCTGAAGATTCTACTGAATTTTTAGAAGACGCAAGAATTAGCGAATTACTTTCAAAGTATAACAAGTTTATGCCAGTGCCAATTAAATTTGGAACTAAAGAAGTAAACGATCCAGATTTTACTCCAGCAACAACTACAGATAAAGACGGTAAAGAAACCACAGAGCCACACAAACAAATTACTGTAGATAATTTAATAAACAACCCTAATCCTGCTTGGACAAAACAACCTGCAGATTTAGAAGCTCAAAACTATAAAGACTTTTACCATGAGTTATACCCAACTCAATTTGAAGAGCCTTTATTCAACATTCACTTAAACGTAGACTATCCGTTCAACTTAACAGGGATTTTATATTTTCCCAAAATGTCGAACGATATGCAAATTCAAAAAGACAAAATTCAACTGTATCAAAACCAAGTTTTTGTAACAGATAACGTTGAAGGTATTGTTCCAGAATTCTTGACTATGTTACGCGGTGTAATTGATTCCCCAGATATTCCACTAAACGTATCGCGTTCTTATTTACAAGCCGATGGTGCTGTAAAAAAGATTTCGTCTTACATATCAAGAAAAGTAGCCGACAAATTAAAATCGTTATTCAACAATAACCGTGAAGATTTTGAAGCAAAATGGAATGACATTAAAATTGTTATTGAATACGGAATGCTTTCTGATGAAAAGTTCTTTGAAAAAGCAGATAAGTTTGCACTTTACCCAACAGTAGATGGTGCACATTACACATACGAAGAGCTTTTCAATAAAATCAAAGCAAATCAAACAGATAAAGATGGAAAGCTAGTTGTTCTTTATGCATCAAATAAAGATGAGCAACACAGTTATATTGAATCTGCAAAAGGTAAAGGTTATGAAGTTTTATTATTAGACTCTCCAATAATATCACACTTAATTCAAAAACTAGAAAGCACTAAAGAAAACATTACGTTTGCTCGTGTAGATGGCGATCACATTAATAATTTAATTAAGAAAGACGAAACAACAATTTCTAAATTAGATGAAGATCAAACTAAAGTATTAGACGAATTATTAAAAGAAGTTATTCCTTCAGAAAAATTCATGGTACAACTAGAACCTATGGATAGCGATGCTTCTCCTTTTATTATTACACAACCAGAATTTATGCGTAGAATGAAAGAAATGCAAGCTACAGGTGGCGGTGGTATGAATATGTTTGGTAGCATGCCAGAAATGCATAACCTTGTTGTAAATACAAACTCTAAATTAGTTAATGATATTTTAGCAACAGAAGTTAAAGAAGATAAAGAACGTTTAATTAATCAAAGTTTAGATTTAGCACGTTTATCTCAAGGCCTATTAAAAGGTGAAGAGTTAACAAACTTTATTAAACGTAGTTACGAGATACTTAAATAGTTTGTCGTCATACTGAACTCGTTTCAGTATCGCATAAATAAACTTTTCGCTTTCGCGGAAATAATAAAAGCCACTTTGTGAAAACAGGGTGGTTTTTTTGGTTTGTATAGAATTTTAACTTGTAAATATTCTCGTCTATATTCGTTTAGCTTCTAACTTAAAAAAATCAACATAAAGATACACTTAATAATTAAGAAAGAAAATCTCATAAATGAAATTACTGGAGATTTAGGAATCTCAGCTTTTGCATATTTTGAAATTGGAATTAATCGATATAATTTTTTCAAAAGTCATGACTTTGAACGTTTTCAACCTGCATTAGGGAATTTTTCAATATCAATCGAATTAATCCTTAAAACTGTAAATTCCAAAAAAGCGTTTAGCAATTTATTTGTTAATATTCCTTTAGATTTACAAATTAAACTGAACTCAAAATATTTTACCGAAATATCAAGACTAGAAAAGCATAAGCTCAAAACTTTTGAATACAAAGCTCAAGAAATTGATAAATGTGTCTCTATATTACACCCTAAAAAAAGCAAGAATACAAGCCATATTTCAATTTATTTTCTAACATTAGAAATACATCAGTCCATGGTGTATATCCCAATTTTAAAAAATAGAAAACAGCCAACTTACTTATACTTTTTATAAAGAATGGGAAATCTATCAAATAAAATATCCTATCTGTTCGTTAGATGCTACAATAGAAGGATCAATGAAGTTCCTTGGGTAAATTCAATATGATGGCACTGCATCACAATTTTTAGAATTTATAGCTGACTCTTTCAAGTGCAACAAATATCGTTTAGAATTATTAGATTCAGTAGAACTAGAATTAGCAGGTATAGACATTAAATATGATAGGTTAGATGAATTAATAGAATGGTTTGAAGAATAAAATTAGACAACAAATACTTCCCCGCTAGTGTTCGTCTGTGATGAGTACCTAACAATGTGTTTTCTACAAAACCTTTCTTTACCACCACTCGTTACAAACGAGCGGTAGCTATAAAACTATAGTTTTTCAACCATCCTCTTTTCAACTATATTTGCCGTCTATATTAAATGCAAATTTTGAAAAAAGACCTTTTACTTATAACACCACCGTTTACACAGCTAAACACACCATATCCAGGAACCACCTATTTAAAAGGATTCCTTAACACCAAAAACATTGAGGCGTTTCAAATAGACTTGAGTATAGAGGTTATTCTCAATTTATTTTCAAAAAAAACATTCACCGCACTTTTCGAGTTAGCATATAACACCAATAAAATCCAAACCGAAAATGCACAAAGAATCTACACTTTAAAAGGCAATTACCTTCAACCCTTAGATGACATCATTGTCTTTTTACAAGGTAAAAAAACAAGTTTCGCAAGACAAATTTGCACAGACAACTTTTTACCGCAAGCGTCTCGCTTCAAACAATTAGACGATTTAGATTGGGCGTTTGGATCTATGGGTATACAAGACAAAGCGAAACATTTAGCAACCTTATATCTTGAAGATTTATCCGATTTTATAATTGAATGTATCGACTCCAATTTTGGCTTTAGCCGTTATGCTGAACGTTTAGGCATGAGTGCCAATTCTTTTGATGAGTTATATACCTGCTTACAAGAAGACACAACTTATATAGACAACATCACATTAAATATTTTAGAAAACAAACTAAAAACCATTCAACCAAAACTGGTTTGTTTCTCCGTGCCTTTCCCTGGTAACTTATACAGTGCATTTCGTTGTGCTCAATATATAAAAACCAACTACCCAAACACAAAAGTAGCTATGGGTGGAGGTTTTCCTAATACAGAACTGCGCTCACTATCTGACGCTCGCGTTTTTGAGTTTTTCGATTTTATAACACTTGATGATGGTGAATTGCCAATTGAGTTATTACATGCGCATATTCTAAACCCAGAGCATTTAGAATTTAAACGCACATTTCTTTTAGAGAACAACAGAGTCGTTTATAAAAACAATACAACAAAACCAGACTATAAACAAAGTGATGTTGGCACACCAGATTATTCCGATTTGCTTTTAGATCGCTACATTTCAGTTATTGAAATAGCCAACCCTATGCATAGCCTTTGGAGTGATGGACGATGGAACAAACTCACTATGGCACACGGTTGTTATTGGGGAAAATGTACCTTTTGCGATATTTCTTTAGATTATATTAAAATTTACGAACCCGTGGCTGCCAAATTATTGGTAGACCGCATGCAACAACTTATTGAACAAACTCAAGAAACCGGATTTCATTTTGTTGATGAAGCTGCACCACCATCGTTAATGAAAGCATTAGCGCTAGAAATTATAAAACGAAAGCTAACCGTAACTTGGTGGACTAACATTCGCTTTGAAAAAAACTTCACTCAAGATTTGTGTCTGCTATTAAAAGCTTCAGGCTGTATTGCGGTTTCTGGCGGACTAGAAGTGGCTTCGGACCGTTTATTAAAACTCATAGACAAAGGCGTTACTGTAGAACAGGTGGCGCAAGTAACTCGCAATTTTACCGAAGCTAACATTATGGTACACGCCTATTTAATGTATGGCTACCCAACTCAAACCATTAAAGAAACCATTGATAGTTTTGAAATGGTTCGTCAACTTTTTGAGGTTGGTGTTTTACAATCGGGATTTTGGCATCAATTTGCATTAACTGCACACAGTCCTGTTGGATTAAAACCAGAAGATTATAATATTATTCCAGATTACAAAGACATTAAATTTGCAAATAACGATATTCAATTTACCGATACCACAGGTATAGACCACAGTAAATTTAGCTTCGGGTTAAAAAAATCACTTTTTAATTACATGCACGGTATCGGTTTTGAATTACCCTTACAAGATTGGTTCGATTTTAAAATACCCGAAACTAGCATTCACCAAGATTTTATTTATAATAGTTTAGAAGTCCCTCCTAACTTTAGCATTAAACCTACAGCAAAAATAGTTTGGTTAGGCAATATACCTTTGGTAAGCGAATATTCTAAAAAAACGAAACAACTTCTAAAATTAACATTTCACAGCACAAATAATAGCTTTAACGTTGTTATAGATAAAGATAAAGGTAACTGGTTTGTAGATCATTTAGAATCGACTTTAAGTCCGAGAAATGATAAGCTACAATCCTTTTCACAATTAAAAACTGATTTTGAAACTCAATTTGAAAATTTTGAGTTATTTTGGTTTTCTAAACCAATAAATGTTTTAAGAGAGAATGGGTTGTTGATTTTATAAACACACTTTGTTTTACAGAAATTTCCTGTTACTTTAATTTTATTTAAAACTTTAAAATTTTATATTATGAAAACACTATACTTAGCTTTCTTTTTCTCACTGATATCTTACACAAGTGATTCACAAAATATAACGAAATCAGAAAAATTTAAAATTGCATTTGAATCTCCTGTAATTTTAGAAAACTATGAAACAGAGTCCGATTTAGTATTGGCTATGAAAACAATAATTATGCTGTAGATATTGAAATACTCCCTCTTATAAACAAAACACAAAAAAGTAATAATGAATTAAAATTGGAGACAAGAAATTTAGCTTATGGTCTTGGTCTACAGCATCCAAAAAATATTTCTAAACTTCCATTAATTGATAATTCATACTGTGTTAAAGCATCTGAAAAAGAAAATGGAGATGAAGAAAAAGTTCCAGTGTTTGTATTATATATAGTAAACTATTCTCTATTCATAACATATGAAACAACTATATACTGTTACAACTATAATACAGAAGTTGGCTTGAAAATCGCTCAAAGTTTTAGATTACTAAAATAACTTTTACAAATACTCTTTTTAAACAAAACTACACAACAAACTAACCAACACAGACATAGTTATAAAACAACCACAGTAAATAAATCGCGTTAATGATTGAACGGTCTGTTTGAGCTCCTCGCAGAGAGCGAGTAGTGAAAGCGTGTTAAAACGCCCAAAAAAGTAAAATATGTCTATCTTTGCGATACATAAATAATACATGGGTTTCACATTACTTTCTTCTCCATTACAAGGATTTACAGATTTTAGATTTCGGAATGCTTTTCAACATTATTTTGGTGGTATTGATACGTTTTATTCGCCATACATTAGACTTAATGGAAAGTTTAAAATAAAAACCTCTTATCAAAACGATTTACTGCAAGAAAACAATACTACGCTTGAAGTTATACCGCAAATTATAACCAATGATGCCGAAGAGTTTTTGTTTGTTGCCAAATATGTACAAAGCTTAGGTTATAAGGAATTAAACTGGAATTTGGGTTGTCCATATCCTATGGTTGCTAAATCTAGAATGGGATCGGGATTAATTTGTGATTCGCAAAAAATTGATAATATTTTAGAACGCGCACATAAGGAAACCGATATTCTAGTATCTATGAAAATGCGAATGGGTTACGAGAATGCCGAAGAAATTTTAGAGACCTTCCCTATTTTAGATCAATATCCTTTAAAAAATATTGCAATTCATGCCCGCATAGGAAAACAGCTTTATAAAGGCCCTGTAGATTTAGATGCTTTTGAGCGTTGCATAACCAGCACTAAACACAAATTATACTATAACGGTGATATTACTAGTGTGGAGTCTTTTAAAAATATGCAAGCCCGTTTCCAAAGTTTAGATCATTTCATGATAGGTCGTGGTTTAATTGCTGACCCTTTTTTACCGCAAATGATAAAAAATGACACAACGGAATACCCTAAAGACCGTTGGGATATTTTTGAAGAATTTCATAATACGATTTACAAACAATATGATGATTATCTTTCTGGACCTACCCCCATTAAAATGAAAATGTTAGGCTTTTGGGAATTATTTGCTCAATCGTGTTCAAATCCGCAAAAAACATATAAAGCGATAAAAAAAGCCACAAATCCGTTTAAATATAAAAATGCAGTAAGCACTATTTTAAATAATGAACGGAAATTAAGTAACTAAAACAAGATATGTTTTACGCCTTAACTTTAGAGCCTGCAAAAAGGTAAATCCAAATACTACGCGATAATCTAAAATTAAAAGCGCTTAATACTATGGATAAAGCTACTACTGTTAAAAAAGAAGCCAATAAAGATAGCCCGAAAATAAAATGTGAAATTATATAAGCAGCTATAAACTCTGCTGCTGTAACTGCATAACTGACAAACATGGCTCCGAAGAAAAAACCTGGCTCTTTTTCAAATTTGAAATTACAAGTTTGGCAGTTATCATGCATTTCTGGAATTTGAAGCTTAAACAAATTACCCTTAGATTTAAAAATATCATTTTTTTCACATTGGGGACATTTACCTTTTAAAAGCGACATTAATATCATAGCATTATAATTTACAATTATAATACAAAGATAAATGACTTAATAAAATTAGTTTTCATACTATATTCTCCATTTTTTGTACATTTAAGACATAATTACAAAACGATGAAAATCATACCTGTATTAAATATTCAACAATTTGAGCAAGATACTCCTTGGTCCGATTTTTATAGTAACGACTTAAAGAGTCATTTAAAAAAGAATAAAGATCTTTTTCACATACCACACAGTCACGATTTTTTTCTTTGCGTTTTGTTTACCAAAGGCTCTGGCACTCACGAAATAGATCTTGACACATACCCTGTAAAACCAGGCTCTGTTTTCTTTTTAAAACCTGGACAAACACATTATTGGACCTTTGACAACAACCCTGAAGGTTATATATTTTTTCATACTCAAGATTTTTATGAACTTCATTTTTCAAAAAGCAAGTTAGAACAATTTCCGTTTTATTACTCTCATAAAAACACACCTTCTTTAACTTTAAAATTAGAAAATATTAAATATTTAGAATTAAATTTTAAAGACATCAATACCTAATACTACAACAAGCTACCTTATAAAAAACAAAAAATATCTAGTCTTATAAATACAATATATATAGACTTGGCTAGACATTATAATTCGGTTATTCCTTCCTCTAAAAGCACAACGTCTATCACTTATATAGAAACATTACGAATACTTGAAAAAACAATTGAAACACATTTTAAAACAGAAAAATCGGCAACCTTTTATGCAAACACATTACATATTACATCAAAACACTTAAATAGAATTACAAAAACAACCGTTGGAAAAACCACAACAGATTTAATTACTGAGCGCGTTATTTTAGAATCTAAACGACTAATGGTTCATTCTAAAAACACACTACAAAATGTTTCGGAAATTTTAGGCTATCAAGACTACGCTTATTTCTCTAGAGTTTTCAAACAAAAAACTACCATGACTCCTCTAGAATTCAAAAAAAGCTATCAGAAATATTAAAAGATTTCAAATTAAAAACCACCCCTGACATATTTAGACACTATGGACAATAAATTTGCATGTAAGTTTAACAAAAAAAATCTATTAAAAAATGAAAAATGCAATTAACTGGTTCGAAATACCTGTAACAAATTATGAAAGAGCAAAAGAGTTTTACAGTACTATTTTAAATACCGAGATTATAGATCATCACATGCCAGAAATGAATGCAAAATACGGTATGTTTCCTCATGACAATGATAATAATGGCGTTGGTGGCGGCCTTATTGAAATGGAAGGGCAGAAACCAACAACAGACGGCCCAACTATATATTTAAATGGTGGTGAAGATTTAAGTATTGCTTTAGCTAAAGTAGAAACTACTGGAGGTAAAATTATGATGCCAAAAACAGATATTGGAGAAAATGGTTTTATGGCTCAGTTTATAGATACAGAAGGTAACAGAATCGCGTTACATTCTTGGATGTAATTTAAAATTAATCAATCAAAAAACGACACTATCTGTTATTAATTAAAATTACTGTAAAATAAAATGATGATCTTTTTTATTCAAGATTAAAAAAATAAAGCATAGCGATGATTGCAGTTTCTTTTTTCGATGTAGAAGAAAGAGGAAAAGCCGTTTTATATTACAGTAATTTTAATAAATGATATAAATAGCGAATTTAACACAGTTCGCTATCTTTGTTTTTATGCCACAATTATCTAGACTCATATCTATACTTACTTTGTTAAAATCTAAACGACTTTTAACAGCACCCGATCTTGCTCAAAAGTTTGATGTTAGTGTAAGAACTATATATAGGGACATAAGAAAATTAGAAGAAGCTGGCGTGCCTGTTACTACTGTTGAAGGTCGTGGCTATTCACTTATGGAAGGCTACCAAGTAGCTCTTGTGCAATTCACAGAAAAACAAGCCAACGCTTTAATAACTGCTCAACACCTTGTAAAGCAAACTAAAGACGCTTCTTTTGTTTCTGATTTTGATGATGCTTTAGTGAAAATAAAATCGGTTTTCAGATCATCTATACAAGAAAAAAGTGAATTACTTGATAGCAAAATTCTAGTTTTTGATAGTAATTATGAAGATATTTCTAGTAATACACTTTCTGAAATCCAGCTCGCAATAACTAATTTTAATTACATAGAAATTAAATACATCAAAGCGAACGACACCAACATTTCATTCAGAAAAATTGAACCTTACGCCTTTTACTCCACCAACCACAAATGGATACTTATTGCTTGGTGTTATTTACGAAATGAATATCGAGCTTTTAGAATTGACCGCATTCAGCATTTAAAAATATTACCTGAAATATTTGAAGATAGAAAGTTTAATTTACAAGACTATTTCCAATCCTGTCCGCATTAAACCAGTTATTTAATCTAACAAGATTTATTCTGCTATATTTGTTAGAAAAAAAATAGATTATGAAAAACACACTAATTGTATTTGCTATAATATTGTTCACCTCTTGCATATCTGATGACAATAATACAACAACGAACTTTGAACCACAAACAGATGAGGACATTCAAGCTTATATTACCGCTAACAATTTAAATCCTGTAAAAAGTAGCACGGGTTTATACTATATTATTGATGAAGTTGGTGCTGGTGAAAACCCAATATCTACAGATAATGTAACGGTAGCCTACAAAGGTTATTTTCTTAACGGTTCTGTTTTTGACCAAAGTAGTGAAGCTGGAATTTCATTTGATCTTCAAGGTGTTATTGCTGGATGGACAGAAGGTATTACATATTTTAAAGAAGGAGGAAGTGGTACTCTTATAATTCCTTCTAATTTGGGTTATGGAGCTGGAGGAAGAGGAAGCATACCTGGAGGTGCTGTTCTAGTTTTTGATATAAATTTGATTTCTATCAATTAAGAAAAAACTTAACATTATAAAACACAAAAGCACTTCTATCTGAAAGTGCTTTTGTGTTTTTACAGCATCATATTATTTAATCTTCAATATCTGGTCTGTATAATTCTGGCAATGTAGCTGCAATGTCATCATGAGTAGAAACACTAAGCCCAATACTTTCATCATAAAATAAAACATAATCTATACTGCAGCCTTGAGCTCTACTAGAGATAGTAAATGTATACTCCTCATCCTTATTTAAGTTATAAACGACCTTATTTAATTTTTTAACACCATTAACATGTCCTTCTAAATTAAGACAAGACCCCCATTTACGAACACCTCTTCCCCAAAATTTATGATTAGATTTTAAATCTTCTGTTGGATACACACATGCCGTTGTAAAATCGCCTGCCAATTTAACCCAAATATCATTTCTTTTATCTCCCGCTTCGCCACCTAATAGCGGTTGATACATACGCATAATCATTCTATATTTTGCCGTTTTTGGGCATTTGAATGTAAATGCTATTGGAGATTTTGCAGTACCTCCATTTAAATTATTTCCTGTAAATTCTAAATAATCTTTATTTAAAGCCTCTATTCCTGTACCAACATGATATTTTGAATCTCCAGGAAGCCTTTTAACCCACAAACCTAAATCTGACTTTGTTACTTTAGGTTCAAAAACTAAAAAATTAGCGCCAATTTTTATACCGTCAACAGTTGTTGTTTCATTTGGATCTGTTTCCTCCTCTTCTTCTTTTTCTTCTTTCTTTGGATCTTCATTTTCTATTTTATAATCATCTGGATTAAAAGATTCTTTGTCATCACTAGAACAAGAAAAAACAGTTAGACAGGTTAACACTAATAATAAGCTTATTAATTTAATTTTCATAATACGCAATATTTTAATAAATAAATTGAGTTGTTAATAGTAATTTACAATACAGATACTACAACAAAGGATATGTATGTTCTAAAAAACAACAATTGTGGGTCTTTGAGCCTTAAAAGAATACAATTAAACCCTAGATTATTAAGCTATAATTAAAAAAGACTTAAAATTTAATTCACAGTCATTTTTTGCTTAATTTTAAAGTATATAAAAGACGTTTTCTAATAACTTTAAATAAAATATTTTGAAAATTACCTCCACTAACATTGCCAAACCAACAACCATAATTTGGAATGATAAAGAAGTAACAACTGGTATTTATAAAAATCCTGTAAGCACACCAATTTACTTAGATAAAGAAGGCGTAAAAGGAGATGAAGTTTCAGATAAAAAAGCACATGGTGGTGAGTTTAAAGCTTGCTACCTATTCTCTAAAGACCATTATCAATATTGGAAAAACTTATACCCTAACTTAGAATGGGATTGGGGTATGTTTGGAGAAAACCTCACTGTTGAAGGTTTAAATGAAAAAAATATACATATTGGAGATATTTATAAGATTGGAGAATCTCTTGTACAAATTACGCAACCTAGAGAACCTTGTTTTAAATTTGGTGTAAAATTTAAATCAACAGACGCCATTAAACAGTTTTTAGAACATGGATTTCCAGGAACTTATATACGTATTTTAGAACCAGGATGTGTTAAAACTGGAGATACATTTATTCTTGTTAAAAAGGCCGAAAATAGCTTAACAACATCTCAATTTTACAATCTACAATTTGCAAAAGAAAAAGATACTTCTTTAATAAAACTTGCTATTAACAATGATGCCTTACCAGAACGAAAACGAAATAAATTAGCTGCTTACTTAAAATAAATATTGAAATTGTTTATAGTATCTTTGTAGCAAATTATAATTCATGTCATTTAAAGACTTACAATTAAACAGACCGCTTTTAAGAGCAGTTGCTGAAGCCGGATACGACAACCCTACATTAGTTCAAGAAAAAACTATTCCTTTAGTTTTAAACAAAAAAGACGTTATTGTTTCTGCCCAAACTGGCACAGGAAAAACAGCAGCTTTTGCTTTACCTATTTTAAAGTTATTATACGACCAACAAGATGCCCCTAAAAAAGGAAAAAAAATAAAAGCCTTAATTACTAGCCCTACGCGTGAATTGGCCATTCAAATAGAAAACAATTTTAAAACCTATAGCACTTATACAAATTTAAGGTCAACAGTAGTTTATGGAGGCACATCTATTGAGCCACAAAAAGAAGTTTTAAAAAAAGGGGTCGATATTTTAATTGCCACCCCTGGGCGTTTGCTTGATTTACATAAACAAGATATTATTAATTTAGACTACATTAAAACATTAGTACTGGATGAAGCCGATTTAATGCTAGACATGGGCTTTATAGATGATGTTAAAAAAATAGAACGCTTGTGCACTACCGACAAACAAATTTTACTGTTTTCTGCCACAATTCCTTATAAAGTTGAACAATTAGCAAATACCATACTTAATAACCCTGAACGTGTTGAAGTTGCTCAAAACTCTTCTACTTCAAAAAATGTTAATCAAGTACTTTTCTTTGTTCCTAAAAAAAATAAAATAGAACTAGGTCTACATTTACTTAGAAACACAATAAAAGGTAACATCATCATATTCAGGCGTACCAAATTTGGTGTGGATAAACTTGAAAAAACACTTTTGAAAAATGGTTATAAAGCAGACAGTATTCATGGAGATAAAAGTCAAACAGCAAGACAGGATGCTTTAACTAAATTCAAAAAAGGTGAAATAAATATTTTAATAGCTACTGATGTTGCTGCCCGAGGTATTGATATAAGTGATTTAGATGCAGTCTTTAATTTTGATTTACCCAATATACCTGAAACGTATGTACACAGAATAGGTAGAACGGCTCGTGCTGGTAAATCTGGTATGGCATATTCATTATGTTCTGCAGATGAAAAACCTTATGTACAAATCATTCAACATCTTATTCAAATGCAACTTGATGTTATTGAAGATCATCCTTACCCCTTAGACCCGAAAGCTAAAAAAGAAATTCATAAATCACCTAATAAAAGTAAATATAGAAAAGGAAGAAAAAGTGAAGCTTCAAAAAAGAAAAAGAAACGCTGGTATTAGTTTATAAATCATACAAATATAAAAAATCACTATAAACAGTGACTTTTTATATTAAATTTCAAATCGTTTATCTAAATGATGTTTAAGAAATGGTATTTGAATACAAATCATTAATCCAAAGAGTATAATTGAATAACTAGCATATTTTGGCATTTTAATTACTGATAAAGATTTTACAATTTGATTGTTAAAGAAAACACTAAAATCAAAACGTTAAAAATATTAAAGCGATAACATCCCAAGCTTTTTTTAGAAATTAAGGGTTCGAGTAACTGTATTAGAGCTTTCTAAAACTTCTACTTGAGAATATAACAACATCTGTAAAATTAAAAGATAGCCTCTCTACCGAAGCCTCTCTCAAGATTTTGTTAGTTAATTTGTCTAACTGATTATTTACGTTCTCTTTCATAATGTTGAATTATTTAAGGTTCTAATTTACCTTTTAATATAGATGCTATTTTTTTTCTGCTTCTAAAAATTTTAACTTTTACATTGTTTGCTGCTAAATGTACAATTTTAGAAATTTGATCCAAAGTCAATCCTTCAAAATAATATAAGGTAAACAAAAAGCTATCCTTACTTAGTAATAACTCAATACAGCCTTGAATAGATTTATTAAACTCTTCCTGCTCTAAACTAGAAAGTACATTATCTATTGTTTCTAATTGATACTCTGTAAATTCATTAATCTCAACATCATTAAAATACTTTCTACCTGTTGTGCATTTATAAAAAAGATTATTCAAGCGATATAAACAACATATATTCAACTAAATAGCAAATGGCTAAATATAAAAAACAATCTTCTCGGAAATTACGAAATTATTCTGAATAACCCTAGAACAACATGTGGAGATATTGAAAGTTTTGCTCAAACTAGAAAACCAAAACTAGAAAATTTAGAACTAGTAAGCCTTAATATTACTACTGAACATATGCCTATAAATACCGAATCACAGCTATTTATATCTTTGAAAAACAATGATCTAGAATTTAATATTGAACGAAGTGTTTATAATAAAAGAAGCAAAAAACTATTGAATTATACCGAATCTTTGAGGAAACGTATTAGTGAAATGTTTATTGAATTTACAAATATTTTGTAGTAGGTTCTATGTCAACTCCTATTTTCAAATAAGCAAGAGGTAGACGTTCCAAAATTTGTTCTACTTATGATATTAAATCTACATATAGTTATTATACCTCTCAAGAAGTAAATATTTTGGATTTAAATGACATGCAGTTTGTGATAAGAATGGTATGTTTCATTCATTTGATTTGACACCTGCACATATTCACGATGTAAATCACCTAAAAGATGTAAAACATAATCTAAAAAGGCATCGTCTTAAATTTAAACGTATTAAAAATAATCAATTATGGGATCAGAATTAATTATCATTCCAATCATTTTTGGAGAAATCTTCGAAGATTTTATTTATACTTTTCAACATGAAACAAAAAAGGGCTAGCTTTTATAGAAAAAAGAGCTAATGCAAGTATTCTTACTAAATCATTAAAACGCACCACCCCAATATGGAAAATATTAATACTAAATCTATTACTACTAATGGAAATAGATTTAGGTATCTTTATAGCTTCTGTCTTCGAAAATCACAAAACTTTAGATGAAGACGCTTTATTCCCTTTAATGATTTTCTTTATAGAGGAATAGGACTACTTATTGGCTTTAAAAAGACAAAAGATTTAGATAAAGAATAAGAAAATCGTCATCAATCAAAAGCTACCTTTCAAAAGGAGGTAGTTTTTTATTTTACATCAAAATCAAAATAAGTATTTGGATATAGCTCCCCTATTAAAGTAAAATGCCACCACTCTTTTTGATAATTTCTAAAACCATGCTTTTTCATTATAGATTGTAACAAATTGCGGTTTTGCTTTTGCTTATCTGTTATACCACTATAATTCACCCAAGACTTTTCTCCAAAAAAATCATACGGACTTCCCATGTCTATGAGCTCTCCTGTATTTCCGTCAATTATTGTTAAATCTATAGTACTACCTTTGGTATGTCCAGATCTTGAAGCTAAGTATTCTTCCTTAAACAAGTTCTTTTTTTTCACATCTGGGTAAAACCGCCCCTTGTTTATTGTGTCTTTTAAATCTTTAGCCCATCGAATAAAATGATTTACTGCTTTTTGGGGTCTATACCCATCATAAACCTTTAAACACAAGTTATTATTCTCTAATTCATTTTGAACATTAATTAATGCAGATGTAGCTTCTACGGTTAAAATTAATTGATTAGAGACATAACCATCTATAGGTTTGCCTACAAAGTTATTTATTGTAAAATATCTTAATTCTACATCTAAATCTGAAATACTATCCTTTACGTAAACAAAACCTTTTGGTAATTGCGCAAATGAACACATTAAACAAAGTAAAAAAACAGGAAGAACAAAATATCTCATAAAAAAATCTTATTAAACAAAGTTATAGGAAAAAGTAGTAATTGCTAAAAATTGAACACAAAAAAACCGAGTTCCCTCAAACTCGGTTTCTTCTTAATTTGCTTTTTATATTACGAAGCTAGATTTAGAGTTACTATATCAACAACATAATGCAAACATTAATTAATTAATCCATTGAACTAAAAAGTATGTCATTTAGTACACTTCAAATATATAATTCTTTCCCAATACGAACGATTAAAAACGTAAATAATCGACGAAATACATTTATTTTTAACGTTTTTAGATGAAAGTATTATTCACAGACTATTAACACCTATGTATTACTTAGATTCAAGTCATAAACGCAACAGCTTTAGCTGTTATAAAAAAACTCTTCACACTTTTTCATTTTGCCTAGGCAAAATGAAAAAGTGTGAAGAGTACTAAAAAGGTTATATTTTTAGGTCGCAAAAACTTGAAAATAA
>CALKXS010000108.1 GCA_938003745.1 uncultured Algibacter sp. | reverse complement strand
TGAGGAGCGCATCGATTTAATCAATAGGTTTATTTGCCTTTTTGGAAAACAAGTTATTGAATCAGTAGTAGCAGATAGAGAATTTGTGGGAGAGCAATGGTTGGAGTTTCTTAACCGTGAAAATATTAGATATTATATTCGGATTCGTAATAATTTTAAAGTATTTCTTCCCCATAAAGGCAAAGTTATTAAGGCATCTCACTTGTTTACTAGATTTAAAACCAATGAGTTCGTATATTATAATAAGATTGTAAAAATCAATGGACAACTTTGCTATTTATCAGGTTATAAACTCAATAACAAAAAAGGGAAACAAGATTTTTTGATTATAGTACCGTTCAATAAACCCAAAAAAGCGCAAGAAGAGTACAAACAACGCTGGCAAATTGAAATGTGTTTTAAAGCCATGACATCTAGTGGTTTTGATATTGAAAAAACACATTTACAAGATATCGAAAGAATAGAAAAATTGATCTTACTGGTAATGATTGCTTTTGTTTGGTGTTATAAAATTGGGATATACTTGCATCAAATCAATCCTAATTACAATCAAAAAACATGGTAGAAAAGCCAAAAGTATCTTTAAATATGGGCTCTCTTTTCTGGCTAGTATTTTGCTAAATTCTGAAAATCAAAATGATACTAATATATTTCAGTTTTTGTCATGTACTTAGAATTTTTTTAGATAAAATTTATGGAAAATTATATGCTAATAAAGGTTATGTTGGAAAAGATTTAATGCAACTTCTTTTTGCTGATGGATTACATTTAATTACACATATTAAAAATAATATGAAGAATTCCTTAATGACAATGAGTGATAAAATTTCACTTATAAAATGCTTAGTTATTAAAACAGTGAATAATGAACTTAAAAATATTTGTTAAATTGAACATTCTAGACATAGAAGATTTACCTGTTTTTTATCAAATATATTTGAAGCCCTTGCGCCTTATAGCTTCTTACCTAAAAAAACAACCATTAAATATCAAAATATAAAAACTAATCAACTTGTTTTTTATTAATCGAACTCAGGTTAGAAGAAAGTGTAAATTTAAAGCAACAAATAGTAATCATAAACACCCAATTGCTACCAATATTAAAATAAAACTTTAAAATATCCAGAGCAAATGAAGGATGGGTATCACAGATGTCACTTATATAGAAACCAAGTAAGAATGGGGTATTTAACTGTCATTATTGATTTGTTAAATAGAAAAGTAGTTGGCATGGTCTATCAATGATAATTTAACAACAGAGAGTACTATAATATCTGAATGGTGGTATATGGCTGTTAAATCTAATGTCATTATAGAAGAGATTATCTTCCACTCTGAAAGAGCTTCTCAGTATACTAGTTATACTTTTACAAATATTATTAAAAGTTATGATGATCTTGTAAAACAAAGTTTAAATAGAAAAGGTAACTATTGGGATAATGCAGTAGCTGATTTTTTTTTAAAGCTTAAAAAGGGAATGGGTGTATAAACACAAATACAATTATGGGTCACAAGCTGAATTGTCAGTCTTTAGTTGTTTTGAAACATGGTACAATAAAAGAAGAATAGTATAAACAAACCGTAGCTGTTTAAATTTGCGCAATTAATTGTCCTATTCTTTATAGCAAGTCCAGTGCTAAATAGTATTAAAGATGACTTTCTTAGTTAATTTTTTTGAGTGAGATTGAGTGTGCCTTTGGGGTACTCTTTCTTTTTAAGAATTTTTTATTTCGTGAATATGAGTAAGGTTTATTTTCTTTTAGAAGAATTTCTAATAATCAATTCAGCTTGAAGAATCATTTTGTTTAATGATACATTTTCATTTTTTGTAGCTATTCTATGTAAAAAGGCGTTTGCTGCAAGTTCTCCAATTTTCTCACTATGTTGTTCAATGGTGGATATTGAAGGTGTGACTAAAGATGAAAATGATTCGTTGCTAAATCCAACTAGAGCAATGTCATTAGGTACATTGATGTTTTCTTCTTGTAAAACCTGTAGTGCTCCTAATGCAGTATAGTCTCCAGAGATATAAACACCATCTGGTATATTTTGTAGTTTTAATAATTGTTTCATTATTCGTCTCCCGTCTTCAATGCGTAAGTTGCTCTCAACAATTAAATCGTCTTCAATAGGTAAACCAAATTTTTTCAAAGCATCTCTGTAGCCTCTTATTCTGTTTTTGTAAATTCTTGTATGGCTAAAACCTGCAATATGTGCAATACGTTTGCAACCTTGATTAACAAGATGCTCAATAACTATTTGACTACTTTGGTAGTCATCAATACCTATATAGTCTACATTAAGGTCGTTTTCTCCTCTGTCAAATAAAATAAGAGGAATGCCTTTTGATTTTATTTTTTCATAATAATCAAGTTTTACGGTTTCATTTGCCATTGAGGCAATGATGCCATCTACTTGAGTATAAAGTAATGCGTCAATACTTCTACATTCTTTTTCGTAAGATTCGTTAGATTGGGTGATAATTATGTTATAACCTTCTTTGTTTAGAAGGTCTTCAATTTTTTGAATAATGGAAGAGAAGAAATGGCTATTTGCCCTAGGAATAATTACACCTACAAGGTTGCTTTTTCCTTTTCTTAAAGCACTGGCAAGACGATTGGGTTGGTAATTTAAGTTTTTTGCGACTTGCAAAACGTCTGTCTTCGTTTTTTCACTTATCCTTGGGTGATTGTTTAACGCTTTAGATACTGCTGAAGGGGTTATGCCTAATACATTAGCAATATCTTTTATAGTCGTTTTTTTTTTATTAATCAATTTTGTATATATTTGTTCCAACGATTGAACAAATGTAGTTCATTTCAATGTAATTACCAAAATCTTGTTACGTAGACCAATTTTGATTTTTATCAGTAATCATAAGGATTTTTACGTCTTTTTTTGTGTTTGTCATGTAGGTAGTTTTATATGAAATTCTTTGTTTTTTAATGATTGTTCAAACGTTTGAATAAAAACTAAATTAATCGTTAAAAATAAACTTAATATTCATGAAATATATCGTTTGCGAAAGACCTGGTGAGTTTTTGTTAAAGGAAAAAGAAGCTCCAGTTAGAAAAGAAAATGAAGCTTTGTTGCAAATAAATAAAGTTGGGATTTGTGGAACAGATTTACATGCTTATGGTGGTAATCAAGCTTTTTTTTCCTATCCAAGGATTTTAGGTCACGAATTAGCTTCTGAAGTTTTAGAAATTGGAGAAAACGCAAGAGGAATCGAAGTAGGCAATAAAGTAGTGGTTATGCCTTACGTTAGTTGTGGTGAATGTATAGCGTGTAGAAGTGGTAAAACAAACTGTTGTACAAACATTACAGTTTTAGGAGTACATGGTGATGGAGGAATGCAAGAACAGATAACTGTACCTGCAGATATTTTATTGCCGGCAAATAACTTATCTGATGATCAAATGGCAATTGTTGAGCCATTAGCAATTGGAGCACATTCCATTAGAAGAGCCGATGTTAAACCTGGTGAAATTGTTGCTGTTGTTGGTTGTGGACCAATAGGTATTGGCATTATGAAGTTAGCTCAAATAGCAGGTGCGAAAGTTATTGCGATAGATATGAATGAGCAACGTCTAGAGTATGCCAAAGAAAAAGTTGGAGTAGACTATGTTGTTAAAGCAGGTGAAAACGCTGCAAAAGAAATAGAAGAAATTACAAATGGAGATTTATGTACTGTAGTCTTTGATGCTTCAGGTAATAAATATGCTTTAGAAGCTTGTCCAGATTATATGTCTCATGGTGGTCGTTTTGTGTTAGTAGGATTATCTAAAGGAGAACTTACTTACACACATCCAAAGGTGCACGCTAAAGAAATGACATTAATGTGTAGTAGAAATGCAACTACAGAAGATTTTGAGCGCGTAATTAGTGTTTTAGATCAATTCCCAACAGAATCATTTATAACGCACAGTGTGCCTTATACTGAAATGATAGCGAATTTTGATAGCTGGTTAAAACCAGAGACAGGAGTTATCAAGGCAACTGTAGATTTTAAACTTTAAACTTAATTAAATTAACTGTAATAATGAGTAGAGTAGTAACATTCGGAGAAATCATGTTAAGATTGGCTCCACAAGGATTTTTAAGATTTTCACAAGCTAATAGTTTTGATGCTATTTATGGTGGTGGAGAATCTAATGTAGCAGTATCATTAGCAAACTACGGTATTGACGTAGATTTTGTGACACGTTTACCAAAAAATGATATTGGTGATTGCGCAATGATGGAAATGCGTAAAAGAGGTGTTGGTGTAGACAAAATTGTTTATGGTGGAGATCGTTTAGGGATTTATTTCTTAGAGACTGGAGCTGTATCAAGAGGGTCTAAAGTTGTTTATGACCGAGCACATTCTGCAATTGCAGAAATTGAATCAGGAATGATTAACTGGGAAGAGGTTTTCGCTGGAGCTGAATGGTTTCACTGGACAGGTATTACGCCTGCAATTTCTCAAGGTGCTGCAGATGTTTGTTTAGAAGCTGTAAAAGCTGCTAGCAAATTAGGTGTTAAAATCTCAACAGATTTAAACTACCGTGCAAAATTATGGACATATTGTGATAATGCACACAGAGAAGCTGTAATGACTGAATTAACGTCTTATTGTGATGTTGTTTTAGGAAACGAAGAAGATGCTGAAATGCATTTTGGTATTAAGCCAGAAGGTATTAGCGTACAAACGGAAGGGCACAATGTGAAAGCAGAAGCGTTCTTATCTGTATGTGAGCAAATGATGAAAAAATTCCCAAGAGCTAAAAAAGTAATTACGACTTTAAGAGGCTCTATTTCTGCATCTCATAACACATGGGCTGGAGTTTTATATGATGGTAAAACATTGCTGCAAACACGTCAATACCAAATTACAGATATCGTAGATAGAGTAGGTGGTGGAGATTCATTTATGGGAGGTTTAATCTATGGATTATTAACCTACCCAGATAATGATCAAAATGCATTAGATTTTGCTGTAGCAGCTTCTTGTTTAAAACACACTATTAAAGGTGATGCAAACTTAGCAACTGTAGCTGAGGTAAATAAACTAATGGGAGGAGACGCTTCAGGACGTGTAGCTAGATAATAAATAAATTTAATTGTTTAACCGTTGAGTTGTTTATTCTATTCAACGGTTAAACAAATAAACAATAAACATTTTATAAAAAATGGCACAATTTTCAAGAATAGAAGTTGCAGCAGTAATGAAAGAAACTGGGATGATCCCTTTGTTTTTTAGCAACGATTTAGAATTAAGTAAAAACGTATTAAAAGCATGCTACGATGGTGGTGCGCGTTTAATGGAATTTACGGCTCGTGGTGATTTTGCTCACGAAGTTTTTGGCGAATTAACAAAATACGCTATTGCAGAATTACCAGGTATGATAATGGGTGTAGGGTCTGTTACAGACGGAGCCGCAGCATCTTTATACATGGCTTTAGGAGCAAACTTTATTGTTACTCCAGTTTTAAGAGAAGATATCGCAATTGCTTGTAATCGTAAAAAAGTATTATGGTCTCCAGGATGTGGAACATTAACAGAAATTACAAGAGCTGAAGAGTTAGGTTGCGAAATTGTTAAACTATTCCCTGGTGATATTTACGGGCCTCAGTTTGTAAAAGGTGTTAAAGGCCCTCAACCATGGACATCAATTATGCCAACCGGAGGAGTTGCTCCAACAGAAGAGAACCTTAAAGGATGGTTCGATGCGGGAGTAACTTGTGTGGGTATGGGGTCTAAATTAATTTCTAAAGAAATTATAGCAAATAAAGATTATGCTAAATTAGAGCAAGATGTAAAAGCTGCACTTGCCATAGTTAAAGCAGTTAGAAAATAGTATTTTTAAAAAAGGAGATGTTTTCCCATCTCCTTTTTTATCCTAAAATAAAAATAGAGTTACCTGTCATGTCTAAGAATTACGTTCAAATTGATCAAAGAGACAACATTGTTGTTGCCATTAACCCTTTAGAGAAAGGAAAAGTAACAATTATAAATGGTACTGAAGTTATCTTAAAAGAGAACATTAAACAAAAGCACAAATTTGCTTTAAACGATTTTGCTATAGGTGATGAAATATTCATGTATGGTGTATTAATCGGTAAAGCTATTGAGCCAATTCAAGCCGGATGTGCTATTACGATTGACAATGTAAAGAACGCTTCCGCGGAATTTAACGACTCAAAAGAAAAATTTACGTGGTCTGCCCCTGATGCTTCCAACTTTGAAGGAAGAACTTTCAATGGCTACCACAGAAAAGATGGTAAAGTAGGTACAAGTAACTATTGGTTAGTTATTCCTTTAACATTCTGTGAAAACAGAAATATTGATGTTTTAGAAGGTGCGCTTTCTGAAAAATTAGGATATGAAACTAAAAAAGATTTTGCTGTAGATACCGACGCTTTAATTAATCAATATAAAGCAGGAGCTTCTAGCGAAGACATATACAATACACCAATTATAACGACTAAAGAAGAATTATCTGAAAACAGATTATTCAAAAATGTTGATGGTATAAAGTTTTTAAAACACGATGGTGGTTGTGGCGGTATTCGTCAAGATTCAGAAGTGTTAGTTAAACTTTTAGCAGGTTATATTGCAAATCCAAACGTAGCAGGAGCAACTATTTTTAGTTTAGGTTGTCAAAATGCACAAATAAGTATGTTGCAAGATGCTTTGGATGCTATTGATCCAAACATGGGTAAACCAGTCCATTATTTGGAGCAGCAACGTAGTGAAAGTGAACGTAAACTTATTGAAGAAGCCGTAAAGCATACCTTTATTGGTTTAACTGAAGCTAATAAAATAGAGAGACAACCTGCGCCATTAAATAAATTGGTTTTAGGTTTAGAGTGTGGAGGATCTGATGGTTTTTCAGGAATATCTGCAAATCCAGCTTTAGGATATGCATCAGATTTATTAGTAGCTCTTGGAGGAAGTCCTGTTTTAGCAGAGTTTCCAGAATTAAACGGTGTAGAGCAGGAGTTAATTAACAGGTGTAATACTGAAGAGGATTCTAAAAAATTCTACGGATTAATGCGTGCATATTCTGCAGCAGCTGTAGCTGTAGGTTCAGGGTTTGAAAATAATCCTTCACCAGGAAATATTAAAGATGGTTTAATTACAGATGCTATGAAATCTGCCGGAGCCGCTAAAAAGGGGGGGACATCTCCAGTGGTAAAGGTTTTAGATTACACCGAGCAAATTACAATGCCAGGACTAAACTTATTATGTACACCAGGTAACGATGTAGAATCTACTACAGGTTTGGTAGGATCTGGATGTAATGTAGTTGTATTTACAACAGGTTTAGGTACACCAACAGGAAACCCTGTAGCTCCAGTATTAAAAATGTCTAGTAATACACATTTATTTGAAAAAATGAATGATATTATAGATATTAACGCAGGTACGGTAATTACAGGCGAGGATACAATTGAATCTATGGGTGAAAAGATTTTAGACCATATTATTAGAGTAGCTAGTGGCGAAACACCATCTAAAGCAATGCTTCACGGAAATAACGACTTCATTCCTTGGAAAAGAGGAGTTTCTTTATAAAATAATATAATTCTACAAGGTTTTTATTGCCTTGTAGGTTTTAACATAAATCATACCTGTAAGGTTTTGAAATTCTTTCGGGATATAAAATTAAGTCAATGCAAGAATTAAATAGAAGCACAGCAAACGTAAAAACATATACAGAGCGTATTATTCAATTTGGAGAAGGAAACTTTTTAAGAGCCTTTGCAAACTGGATGATTCATGAAATGAACGAAAAAGCAGGTTTCGATGCTGGAGTGGTTGCTGTTCAACCTATAAATCAAGGTTTAATAAAAATATTAAACGATCAAGATGGCTTGTATACATTATACCTTAACGGAATTAAAAATGGAAAAGCGATAAGCGAGCACGAAATTATAGATTGTATTCAAAGAGGAATTAATCCTTACGAAAACTATGCTGATTATTTAGCTAATGCCGAAAACCCAGATTTACGTTTTGTAATTTCTAATACAACCGAAGCAGGTATCGCTTACAATGCAGATGATAAGTTAGATGATAAGCCACAGTCTAGTTTTCCTGGGAAATTAACAGCTTTATTATACAAGCGATTCCAAATTTTTGGTGGTGCTTCAGATAAAGGCATGATAATTATTCCATGTGAGCTAATTGATAAAAATGGGGATAATTTAAAACGTATTATTTTACAATATGCAGACGATTGGAATTTAGGAGCAGAGTTTGTAGAATGGATTAATGAAGATAATATTTTCTGTAATACTTTAGTCGATAGAATTGTACCAGGATATCCAAGAGATAAGATGGATGCAATTACTGAGGAATTAGGTTATAAAGATAACTTAGTTGTAGAAGGCGAGCAGTTCCATTTATGGGTTATAGAAGGACCAGAATCTGTTAAGGAAGAAATTCCTGCTGAAGCTTGCGGATTAAACATTGTATTTACAGATAATCAAGAACCATACAGAACGCGTAAAGTTAGAATATTAAACGGAGCACATACAAGTTTAGTACCTGTTGGCTATTTATATGGTATTGATAAAGTTCGTGAATCTTTAGAAGATGAGGTTGTTGGTGGTTTCTTAAGAGATGCTATTTTCAATGAAATTTGTCCAACTTTAGATTTACCAGAAGCGGAATTAAATCAGTTTTCAAATGATGTTTTAGATCGTTTTAGAAACCCATATTTAGAGCATGCTTTAATTAGTATTTCTTTAAATTCTATATCTAAATTTAAAACACGTGTATTACCGTCGGTTTTAGAATACTTTAAAAGAAAGAATGCGTTACCACAAGGCTTATTATTTTCTTTAGCATCATTAATTGCTTTTTATAAAGGAGATAGAAATAGTAAGGCAATTGCTATAAAAGACGATCAGTCTGGTTTAGATTTCTTTGCTGCGCAATGGGCAACAGGAGATATTGCTGGAGTCGCAAAAGCAACATTAGCTAATACCGATTTTTGGGGTGTAGATTTAACTCAGTTTGATGGTTTAGAGGCTATAGTAACAGCTAATTTAGAAAGCATTATTAACAACGGAATGAAAGCGACTTTACAAGCTTTCGTAAAATAATATTTTTTGAATATGACTATTGATTCTCATCAACATTTTTGGAATTATGAACCGGTAAAACACGAATGGATAGACGATAGTATGTCGGTTATTCGAAAAGACTTTTTACCAGAAGATTTGCAAAAAGTATATGTCGAAAATGATATTGATGGTTGTGTAGCAGTTCAAGCAGATCAAACCTTAGCTGAAACCGATTTTTTAATCGATTTAGCTGCCGATAATAGTTTTATTAAAGGTATTGTTGGTTGGGTAGATTTAAGAGATAAGAGTACAATTGATGTTGTTTTAGAAAAATATAGTCACTTTAATAAAGTAAAAGGTTTTCGTCATGTTGTACAAGGAGAACCTGATCATAACTTTTTATTAAGACCAAATTTTTTGAATGGGATATCAAAATTAAAAACTCATAATTTTACTTATGATATTTTAATTTTTCCGCATCAATTAGGAGCAACACTAGAATTTGTAAGACAGTTTCCAAATCAAAAATTTGTTATTGATCATATTGCAAAACCTTATATAAAAGATGGGTTTTATGATGGTTGGGCTACATTAATGTTAGAATTAGGAAAGCAAGACAATGTGTATTGTAAGTTATCAGGAATGATAACGGAAGCCGATTTTAATACATGGTCACCAAAACAGATTCAGCCTTATATGGATTTAGTTTTAAATACATTTGGAGCCAACAAAGTGATGTATGGTTCCGATTGGCCAGTATGTTTAGTAGCCGGAAATTATAAGGAAGTAAAAACGTTGGTAACAAATTTTATAGCAAACCTTTCTGAAACAGAACAGGAATCCATTATGGGGAGAAATACTACTCAATTTTATAATTTATAAACTAATAAAAACATTAATTATAATGGATTTAGGATTAAAAGGAAAAGTAGTAGTTGTAACAGGTGCTGCAGGTATTAAAGGAAGTATAGGAGAAACTATTGTACAATCTTTAGCTAATGAAGGTGCAATTCCTGTAATTATAGATAGAAATGCAAGAGGTTTTAGATATGCTGAAGAATTACAAAATAAGGGGGTTGACTCCATTTTTGTGCAAACAGATTTATCTGATTATACACAAATAGAAGCGGCGGCCAAGGTAATTGAAGAGAAATACGAGCGTGTTGATATTTTAATTAATAATGTTGGTGTAAATGATGGTGCTGGTTTAGATGCTTCAGTAGATGATTTTATATATTCATTAAAGCTTAACATGGTTAGTTGTTTTGCAATGACAAAATATTGCTTACCAATGCTTAAAAAAGTAAAAGGAAATATTTTAAATATAGGGTCTAAAGTAGCTTTGACTGGTCAAGGAGGAACTTCTGGATATGCAGCTTCAAAAGGAGGTGTATTTGGATTAACAAGGGAATGGGCTGTTGATTTAATTAAAAATGGTATTCGTTCTAACGCTATTGTGATTGCAGAAAGTTGGACACCGGCATATGATGCTTGGATTAAAACTTTAGATGATAGTGAAGAGAAATTAAAATCTATTGTAAAGAAAATCCCTTTAGAGAATAGAATGACAACTCCAGATGAAATTGCAAATCAATGTTTGTTTACTATCTCAGAAAGATCATCTCACACAACAGGTCAATTTATCACTGTTGATGGTGGATATGTACACTTAGATCGTTCTTTGTTGATAGAATAGAACATAGTTGTATAATAAAATAAAAAAAGAGTAAAGGGTTAATTTTGTCTTTTTTACTTTGCAGTACTAACTAAATTAAATAATTCATCATGGAAAATGGTAAAATACCAGTGGTTGATAAAGTAGTTTTAGTACATTTATTTTAATAACATTACTTTTGCACTTTGGAGATTTGAAAATGATATAACAAACCCGATGGTTTCTGCTTTTTAAAAAGTGTTAGAGTCAGATAATTTTCAAGTATCATTGGTACAAATGGCTTTTTACGTAGGTTACTTTGCCAGCAGCTATTTTTGCAAATAAGTATTCTTATAAAAAGGTATTCTATTAGGTCTAGTTTTATATGCTGTTGTAGCATCCCTTTATCCAGCTGCAGCTTTTGAGGCTTTTGGATTTTTTTTGGCAGCATTATACATTCTAACTTTTGGATTAACTTTTTTAGAAACTATTACTAACCCATATATATTATCAAAGGGTGATGAAAAAACAGCAACACAAAAACTTAATCTAGCACAAGCTTTCAATCCTATTGGAGCTTTAGGTGGATTGATTATTGCTCAAAAGTTTATTTTAGGTTCATTGGAGTCAGATAATTTAAATACTGATGGGCATAAATATGTGATATGCTTAACGAATCTCCTAAAGAAGCTATAAGAACATCAGATTTACAAGTTATATGTAATCCTTATGTTATTTTAGGATTAGCAGTAATTGGTTTTCTTGTTTTAATTGCAGTCATGAAAATGCCTCAAAATAAAGATCAAGAAACTAAAGTTAATATTGGAGAGGGTCTATAAATACATTGTTTGGGTCTGGTAAATTTGTATTCGTCTAATAGCTCAAGCTTTTTATATAGGATCACAAATTATGTGTTAGACACACTTGTGTCAATATGCGGCGTCTATTGGTATAGATAATCAGCCTGCTGTTACTTATGTTATTAATATATTGGTTATTTTTCTTATAGGACGTTGAGTAGGTACAGGATTACTTAAATATGTTAATAGTGGGAAATTGTTATTCTTACGACTTAAAAGACGATTCTAAATTAGTAACCGAATATAAAGAATACCATGCGGCAGGTAATGCATAACTAGAAATTGTACAGAGTATTAAAGGAGTAGGTATTATAGATATGCAAATTTACCTAACGGGAAATAGAATGTTTATGATTATGGAAGTTGACGAAAATTTTGATCTTGTTAAAAAAGTAGAAATAGATGTGAACAATCCTAAAGTATAAGAATGGGAAAATATAATGTGGGACTATCGGCAAGAATTGCCTTGGACAAAAGATGGTGAAAAGTGGATAGAACTTGAAAAGGTTTTCCAACTATAATCCTATTTTACATTTAATGTATAATAGCACCTATGTTTGATTTATTTAGATATAGGTAACGCTACTGTTTTGTTAGGTAGTTATAATTATGGCGATTATACTACAGGTACTCATAAAAATATGTGTAAAAATAAACCGTACATGGATCGTTGTTTCATTTTTGCTAAAAATTCTAAATCAATTGTGATTGAAGGTTATGGAATAATATATGGTAATGGGTACAGAACCAATTTTAAGAAAGAACGACCTATACTTGTTCGTTTTGTGAATTATGATATTTCATTAATTAATCTAGCAGCATGGACTTCTGCTTGTTTATACTGTAATAATGTCAGTGTAAGCAATATTTAATAAAAGGATTGGTGCTAAGGGAAATTTATGTTACAAGTTTCTTCTTTATGAACTTTTTTACTTTAATCCCCAGCGTATATATATAGGATATGTTTTTAACCGAAAGACATTGTTATAGAGGTGTCTTATTTAAAAATTTCTATTCTTAATTGTAACATTTCAATAAAATTGTATACTTATAATTTAAAGGAGCTTTTTTACGATTGTTAACTGATGGTTTTGTGCTAACTTCAAAATAAATCTTTTATTAGAATTGAAAACATTGAAGTTTGTCAATGTTCATTCAATTTGTCTATTTGTATTATAATATTGAATAGTGTTCAATATAATTTCACCTTTTAAATTAAAAATTACGAGATGAGAAGGAGCGATGATGATTATGGCAGCCGCATTAAAAAATAACAAAAGTCAATTTTCAAAAAGGAAAGAGCGTGGTGGTTTAGAAAGAAGTTATGTTAATGTAAAAATGAAAGAATTTCCAAAAGCTACTCTAGATGTTTTAGAAGCTATTAAAGCGAAAACAATTGAAAAAAATAAGCGTATTTACATTAAGCAATTGGTTTGAGGAGTTGTATTTGTTTTAATCGTTTTGCTGGATTCAAGGTTCTAACGCAACAACTATTGCTATTTTTTAATAGATTCTAAGCTACAAATTTTAGTTCAGAATCGATAATTTCATTAGGAGTTTTAAATCCAATAATTCTCCTAGGTCTATTGTTAAATTTTTCTTGAATACTCATTAATTGTTTATTGTCAATTAGATTGAAATCTGTTCCTTTTGGGAGGTATCTTCTGATGAGTCCATTTGTGTTTTCGTTAGTCCCTCTTTGCTATGAAGAATAGGGGTGAGCAAAGTAAATTTTCATTTCTGTTTTATTCGTTATTTCTTTATGTCTAGCCATTTCAATTCCGTTATCATATGTCATAGATTTTTTGAGAATAGGGTGTAGTTTATTAAGAATTTTAGAGAACATTTTGGCAACTTCT
>CALKXS010000107.1 GCA_938003745.1 uncultured Algibacter sp. | reverse complement strand
ATTCGTTAATAGTTTTATATCCTAAAGTTGAGTGTATTCTTCTTTTATTGTACCAAGTTTGAATCCAAGAAAAGATTGATAATTCAGCTTGTGAGCTATAATTGTATTTGTGTTTATACACCCATTCAGTTTTTAAACTTTTAAAAAAAGATTCTGCTACGGCATTGTCCCAGCAATTCCCCTTTCTGCTCATACTTTGTTTTACAAGACCATCATAACTTTTAATGATATCTGTAAAAATATAACTGGCATATTGAGAGCCTCTGTCAGAATGAAAAATGAGCTGTCCTATAATTATATTAGATTTAACAGCCATATACTATGCAGCAATAATAGTATCTTCTGTGGTTAAATTATCGCTCATAGACCAGTCCAACTACTTTTCGATTAAATAAATAATAACAGTTAAATACCTCCACCCTTGTTTGGTTTCTATATAAGTTATGTCTGATACCCATACTTGATTTACTCTAGATACTTTAAAATTTTAATTTAAAATGTTTGGTGCTATCTGACAGCTTCTGATTATATAACCAAAGTTCTGAAACTTTAGCCTTTAACCAATTGTAATAGCCACTTGTACTAACTTTTAAAACTTTACAGATCTTCTCAACAGAAAAGTTAAACCTATGATGTTTTATAACCTAAACTTTACTTGTCGCTCTTGGAGAAGATGCTCACCACCTTTTTTAATATCTCATGCTCTTCTGAAATATCTTGTAACTGTTTCTTTAATAGGGCTATTTCTTTTTGTTCATCTGTCAATTTTGGCTTCCCTCGACCTGAAAAACTGTTCTTTCCATAATCTTGCGATTCTTTTCGACAACGGTGTAATACTGAATATCTAATTCTTCACATATCTGTTTTGTGTTACCTCGGGTATAACTTAATTCTACTGCTTTTTGTTTAAATGATGGACTGTAAGTCTTGTTTCGTTTTTTAATGATTCAAAGTTAATTTTTCTAACTCTAAATCTCGCAACCTTATGTCCAGTCTAATGTAGGAAATCCATTATTAGTCTTTACGCAAAAGGGATGAGTAATTCAGATATAGAAGAACAAATTAGAGAAGTCTACGATTTTGATATCTCACCCTCTACCATATCTCGCATTACAGATAGCGTAACCAATGATATTGTAGCTTGGCAAAATAGACCCTTAGATTCCGTCTATTTGATTACTTGGATGGATGGTATTGTTTTTAAAGTTCGAGAGAATTCCAAAGTGATTAATAAAACGATGTACATTGCAGTAGGTTTACGTAGAGATGGTAAAAAAGAAGTGCTTGGTTTATTGGTTAGGAAAGAATGAATCTGCCGCATTTTGGATGAATGTGCTAACAGATATGAAAGCTAGAGGAGTTGAAGATTTACTAATTACTGCTACTGATAATCTTAATGGTTTCACACAAACTATCAAAAATGTATTCCCCGAATCAACCAGACAAATTTGTGTGGTACATCAAATAAGAAATGCCTGTAGATATGTAGTGTGGAGAGATAAAAAAGAATTCTCTAAAGACATGAAAAACATCTATGATGCTCCCACAAGAGAGGTTGCCGAAGCTGCTTTAAATAATTTTGCTCAAAAATGGGAATCTAAATATACTTATGCTATTAAAAGCTGGAGGGATAACTAGTTAGAAATCAACGCTTTTTATGAATTCCCTGTAGAGATTATAAAATTATTTACACTACTAATCTTATTGAAAACATAAATGGTAAGATTAGAAAATATACTAAAAACAGACTCTCTTTTCCTATAGATCAAGCTGTAATGAAATCCACTTTTTTAGCCTTGAGAGAATCAACTAAAAAATGGACTATGCCAATTAGAAATTAGGGAATTATACTAAATCAATTTTTGACTATATATGATAAAAGGGTCCAACTTTAAAAAAATTAAACCCTCTATATTTTAAAATTACACACTTTATAGGATAGTGTCTTTTCTTTTACCTTATAATTATATTTTTCTTTATTGTAAACTTCAGGATTAAAAGTTATTTCTTTTTGACCTTTCTCTAAGTAATTATGAAAATCGACCCAAGGTTTATCTAGTTCTGTATTGTGGATTTTTTCATTTCAATTTAATATAAAATTCGTCGTTAGGGTTTCTAATATCTCTTTTATGCAAACCAGTTTCTGCTTTCAGTTTCATGTATTGATGGCTTTTCCAATGGTTCCATTTATTTGACTTACCAACAATTCTAACGCTATCATTCTTTTTGGAAATGATAACGTTATGTAGTTTTACATTCATACTAATACTAGAGTTTTCATAAGGAACGTAGATGTTGTAAAGTAGTATTAGCCATCATGCATCTACCAATACTAATAAGGTCTTCAATGTTAAATAGCCTTATGCGTTTTTATAAATATCATCCATCTCTGTGTAATAGCCAAGTCTAGAATTGTATCTGTCTATGGTTATAGAATGTTGAGCGTCTTTAATCTTTAAATCTGCTGAATAATTTAATGCCGATGTAAATAGTAAAGCAATTAGGATAACATTTTTTTCATCTTGTTGGTTTGATTGATAACAATTGTAGTCTACTTTTAAGATTGAATAAAACAGCTAAGTTCTAAATAAGATATGTATTTTTTTTGTTAAAAAGTTATGTTTTATGACACCATCAGATTTAGGGATTATTTTGTTAATAGTTCTTCTTTAGTATAACAAGAGATTGTTTCATCCTTATTATCGTTGTCTTTACAGGAATCGCAGGTTAAAGACAGCAATGATACCAAAGCGGTTACTTGCCCACATTGTTCAGGTAAGCGCATACGTGCAAATGGGAAACTTAATGGAGTTCAACGTTATCTGTGTAATGGCTGCAAGAAAAATTTTAGTGGACTACGGGTAAGTTTTGGTTTTTGGTATAATATCAAAAAGGAAGATAAGTTGAATCGGTATCTGTATTGCCTATTAGCTAGTTATAGCATAAGAAAGAGTACAAAAGAGATGGGGGTTTCTATTCAAACTTCTTTTGATTGGCGTCATAAATTACTTCATTTTCTAGTGTCCATATAGATGAATTTCAAGGTATTGTTGAAAGCAATGATTTGTTCTTTGCTTTTTCAGAAAAAGGAAATCGACATTTGGAGAGAAAACCAAAACAACGAGGAAAAAAAGAAAGTAAGGCTGTGGAATAAGCGATGAACAAGTAACGGTAATAGCTCTACTTGATAGGTTAGGGAACAAAGACTTCAAGGTGGCTACACAGAGACGTATCAGCAAAAAAGATTTAGATAGAATACTCAAAGGGAAATTAGAAAAGGTAGAAATACTATGTAGTGATGGTGCTTTTGCAAAATCAAATACTATTAAACATAAGAAATTCAGTGTCTCTAAAGGACAACGAGCGGTAAATTAAAGTATATCATCTACAGAATGTTAATAATATGGATATGCGATTGAGAAAGTTTATGGGATCTTTCAATGGCGTAGCAACAAAGTATTTACAGAACTATTTAAATTGGTTCCTAAGTACTAGAGAAAATTAAGAATTCAACTAGTAAAATGGTTACTGTTGCAACTATTGCTTTTGCATCTAAATAGTGCTTGGTATCAATATAAACAAGAACTCTTTAATATGCTATCTAGAACTTAGCAAATATTTTTGCCATTAATATAAATAGGCACGTCAATTTGACTATAGAACATGCTTTTGTATGTTTTAAGAACAACATCGTGTTCTGGCGACCCTGGAACATAAGATTTAATCGGTTCGTTAACGGAAATAGGTGCGTTAAAAAAGGCTTTTTCCATGGTATTTGGCTCTTTGTTGTTAAATTTTTAGTAAACGCATTTAGAAACTACAAATATTTCAATGAGTAGCCTTGTTTTGTATTAGCTAAAAGGGTGTTAAATTTTATTTATTTTTTGTAATTTGCCGTTCCATTTATAGACTATCCGTTCATGTGTACAGTAACTATTATTCCGAAAGGGAAAAATGATTTCATATTAACTTCAAATCGAGATGAAGCACCCGATAGAATATCCTTGATTCCGGATTTTTATACTATTGATAGTGTTAATTTATTGTTTCCAAAGGATAAAGTTGCTGGAGGGACATGGATTGGTGTAAGTGATAAAAATCGTGTTATTTGTGTTTTGAATGGTGCTTTTGTACGTCATGAACGTCAATCAAAATATAGACTAAGTAGAGGTGTGGTAGCTAAAGATTTAATGGTTACTCAAAATGTTGAAGAAGCTGTAGAATCTTATAATTTTAATGATGTAGAACCTTTTACTATTGTTATTATAGATTGGAATGCTTCATTAAAATTTTATGAATTAATTTGGGATGGGACAAAAAAATATTTTAGGCAATTGCCTAAAGAACCAAAAATATGGTCGTCATCTACATTGTATAATGAAGAAATGAAGTCTGAGCGTTTAGATTGGTTTGAAACTTTTAAAACTGAGAACGTATTGAGCGATTCTACAATTTTAAAGTTTCACAAAACAGCAGGGAATTCTAATAATGATTATGGTGTTGTAATGAATAGAGGTTTTGTGAAAACTACGAGCATTACCCAAATAGATAAAACTAGAGATTATGTAAGTATGCGTTTTGAAAGTTTAGATAACAATACAGTTTCTAATAAAATATTTAAATTTTCAGAAATTGTAAATGAGTAATACAGGAATTATTTTAACGTTAAGTTATCCTGATACTATAGTCATGGTTTCAGAAGAATGGTTTTCCCCATTTTTAAGATTTTTTGGTATTGGTAAGAAAAATTATTTACGAGCTGGACATGCTGCCTTAGTATTAATTGATAAAAAATCGGGAGTTTTAGAATACCATGATTTTGGACGTTACATTACTTCAGAACCTAATGGACGCGTGAGAGGAAGGCATACCGATAACGAATTACATTTTCCTGTAAAAGCAATTATAAAAAATGATACCATCACAAATTTAGATACTATTTTAGAGTTTCTTGCTACACACCCTAAATTAACTCACGGAGAAGGTAAGTTGATAGCTTCGGTTTGTAATGTAATAGATTATGAAAAAGCACGAACACATATTACCAATATGCAAAATAAGCATTTTATAAGGTATGCAGCTTTTATAAAAGAGGCTTGTAACTGTGCGCGTTTTGTAACCGATACATTGATTGCATCTGTTACAGATTTAAAGGTAAAGAAATGTTTGGAAGATTCTAAATGGTTTACGCCTAGTACAGTTGGAAATGTGTTATTGGCTGATACTGAAAACGACCCTTTTGAGGTTAATGAAGCAGGAGTAATTTCGAAATTTAAAGGATCGCAAAAAAGTGAAAACCTGCGTTGTTTTTTAGATAAATTAAAAAATTATGACCCTAGTTTTGTTGGAACGTTAGAATCTCGACATGTTGAAGGTTTGCATGATAATGCACAATGGTTGTCTGGTATTGCTGCTGGAGCTTGGTTTGAATTATGTCAAACTGATAATGAATTTGAATATAGATTTAGAAGAATTTCTCCTCACGGAAATATAGACGTTGATGCTATTTTTACTGTTGGCGATGCTGCTTTTAATTATGATTTAGAATATAAGTTTGTTCATTATTCTAATTGTAAATTCTTTAATGTGGAACAAAATGATACTGTTTTTAAGTTCGAACTATTGAATACCTAGAGTTTCGTTATATCATTATGGTTTGGTAATAATGTTTCGAAATGATCATCTAGGAATGAAAATCTATTTAGAATTCAAGTTTTCATATATAATAAATTAGCCTTACCAAAATCATAATTTGGATAAATTAACGATTCTCTTTCGTATATTTTATTTTCGGGAAGAAATAAATAATAACTGTCAATTAGAGCGTCAGTTTTTAAATTATTGTTTCTATGATTGATCCATTTATTATATACATCGGAAACGTAGTTTTGTGGAATTAATTAAATAACTCTATCATTGAAAACCATTTGTTAATATATAGTCTGTTATGTTTTGGTTAAGTGCCATTCCAAATACTTTCAAAGCAACCATAAGAATCCCATGGAATATAAAAATATGGTTCGTTTGTATTGTATTTTGCTATGTAGATATTTTTTACAATGTTGTCTGTTGCTCGTAAAATATTAAGGAATAAGAAGAATAATCTAGGTAGTTTTTGTAATTAAATTTGTTCCACATGTCATTTATGAAATCGGTGGAATTATAAAGATCATTTCAATCTGTGATGTCTTTTTTTTGGTATCTCATTTTATGATCACTCTAAGTTCTATTACTATTGTCAAAATTTGGTAAAGTTGTAAAAAGGCAGCCCCTGATGCTACGCCTTTGTATAGTTCTCCTTTAATAATATTGTCTTTGTAATTTTTTAGTTATAGTTGTTTTTTGTCTACTTGTTCAACCTGAGTTCAATTAATATTTAGCTGATTTTTTGTAGTAAAAAAGATAGGTTTTCAGTAAATTAAAGTTCTGAAATTCAATGATAATCTACTCTAAAGTTACAGAAATATTCTGTTTAGTTGATGGATTTTGTAAAGTATATGATAAAATCGTAGATAAAGCACTTTTGGGTAATACTTCGAAACTCCGATCGATTATGTCTAAAAGTGACGTTATTAGGCTTACTATTTTGTTTCAATTAAGTAGCTTTAAACATTTTCTATGTTCGAAAACATATGAAAGGTGAATTTCCAGATACAGTTTCTTATAATAGATTTACAGAATTAGTAGGTCAGAATTTAATAGATATGAGTTTGTTTTTAAAAACCTGTTGCTTAGGAGAGTCTAGAGGAATTTCTTTTGTTGATTCTACACCTGTTAGAGTTTGTAAACCCAAACGAATTAGAAACGATAAAGTATCCAAAGGTATTGCAAACACTGATAAATCTACTATAGGGTAGTTTCATGGATTTAAGTTTCATGTTGTCATAAATGATAAAAGAGAAATTCTAAACTTTACTATAACACTAGCTAATGTAGATAATAGAATGTTGCTAAAAAATAAACATTTCTTAGATTAAAATCTATAAGAAACCACATACAGATAAAAGCTATGTTGGTAAATATTTAATGCAGTTTCTTTTTGCTTATGGATTATATTTAAATTGAATGTCCGTAATTAGGCATAATTATAAAAAAGACTTATTTTAGATAAAAAAATAAGGATGAATATTTTCAGTTTTACAGCCCATTTTGATGGTGAGGAGTCCTGTCGTAATCACTTTAAGGCAGAGCGAGATAAAATA
>CALKXS010000106.1 GCA_938003745.1 uncultured Algibacter sp. | reverse complement strand
TTATTTTTAATATTTAAATATTCTTGTTCTATTTCTAAAGGAGTTTTATACTCTAAAGCAGAATGTAATCTTTTGGTGTTATACCATTTTATATAGTGATTAATTATATAATGAGCGTCAAAAAATGATTTGAACTTATATATCTGTAAACACATTCATACTTTAGAGTTTTAAAGAAAGATTTAGCTACTGCATTATCCCAACAATTCCCTTTTCTACTCATAGATTGGGCTACCTTTAAATTGTTTCCTAATAAGTTTTTCATTATAGTGGATACGTATTGAACTCCTCTATCTGAATGAAAAAATTTGATGTCCTGTAATCGCTCTTCTTTTCTTTGCCAATAACCATGTTTTATAAATCGCATTTTCAGTAGTCATATCATCACTTAAAGTCCAAGCAATCAATTTTCTATCTACCAAATCTAAAACCGTAGTAAAATAATACCATTTCTTACCCATTCGTATATAGGTAATATCAGAAACCCATTTTTCTCCTAATTGAGCACTTATAAACTCTCTATTTAAAATATTTTTAGGAACTTCATAGGAATGATTTGAATCAGTAGTAATTACATACTTTTTTATCAACACACTTTTTAAACCCAATTTCTTCATTAAAAACGATATGTAAGAACGAGTATAATAAATATTTTCCCTTTCGAGAGATTTTTGAATACGTCGACTACCATAAATATGATTACTCTGTTTAAAAATCGCACTAGTTCTATTTTTTAAATGTTTTAAACTCTCCTTTTTTTCTACTTATATCTTTTCTTTTTAGCCAATTATAAAACGCACTATTACTTACTTTCATGCATTTTCACATCCTCCCAACAGGGAAATAATCTTTATTTGATAAAATAAATTCATATCTCACTTGTCGCTCGTGGAGAAGATGCTTACCGCCTTTTTTAATATATCGCGCTCTAACTTTACGTTTCTTAACCCTTTTTCTAAAAGTCGAATACGTTTCTGGTCTTCTGATAATACGGATGTAGTGGTGAAATTACCAGAGTTTTCTTCATGAGATTTACACTACTTACGAATCATACTACCATTGAGATTGTATTCGCTACTAACTGAATTTAGACTTTGACCTGATTATAATAATTCTACAATCATTAAGTTAAATTCATCTTCATACTTTTTTGCCATAATTCAAATCTAAGATTATAGACTGTATTTTTTTGTCCTGTTAAAGGTAGACATTTCACTTCTTACTGTCTAGTTAAATATAGTAAGTCACCCAGACAAAGTTGCCGAAATGGAAGAATTATATAAAGATTGGTGTTATCAAATGGCTGATCCTATTTCTGGGAAGAAAGCTAAATAATTGTTAGTTTAGTAGTTTAATTTAATCATCTAAAATATCATCAATGAGGACATATTTTATTTCAATACTACTAATAGTATTAAGCTTGGGTTATGTAAATTGCCAGAAGATTAAAAAAAGTAAATCATCTCAACCCAATGTTGTTTTAATTTTTATTGATGATGAAGGTTATGGAGATGTTGGTGTTTATGGGGCCACAGGTTTTGAAACGCCAAACTTAGATAAAATGGCAGCCAGTGGTATGCGTTTTACTAATTTTTACTCTGCACAACCCGTTTGTAGCGCATCTAGAGCAGGAATTTTAACAGGGTGCTACCCAAATAGAATTGGTGTTTCTGGTGCGTTGTTTCCACATGATAAAGTTGGACTAAACATCAAAGAATATACTATAGCCGAAATGTTTAAAGATCAAGGTTATGTCACAGGTTGTTTTGGAAAATGGCATTTGGGATGGCAAAAGGAGTTTTTACCATTGCAACATGGATTTGATGAATATGTAGGACTTCCATATTCTAACGATATGTGGCCTCATAATAGTGCGACAGGTAAACCCCTTCCAAAAGAAAGTAAACGTTCGAAAATGGTTGAATTACCTTTGATAGAAGGGAATAAGAAGATAGGAGAGATTACAAGTTTAAAAGATCAAGATAAGTTAACGACACTCTACACGGAAAAGGCTGTTGACTTTATAAACAGAAAGTCAGATTCCCCTTTTTTCGTTTATGTTCCACATACTATGGGGCATATTCCTTTGGGGGTTTCTGATAAATTTAGAGGAAAAAGTGAACAAGGTTTGTATGGTGATGTGATGATGGAAATTGATTGGTCTGTAGGTGAGATTTCTAAGGCTTTAGAAAAAAATGGAGTAGCAGATAATACTATTTTTATTTTTACAACAGATAATGGACCATGGTTAAACTTCGGAAATCACGCTGGGTCTTCTGGTGGATTACGTGAAGGTAAAACAACAAGTTGGGAAGGTGGGCAGCGTGTACCTTTTATAATTCGTTGGCCAGGAAAAACACCCGCAGGTACAGTTTGTAATAAGTTAGCTTGTGCTATAGATCTATTGCCTTCATTGGCTAAACTTAGTAAAGGGAAGTTATCTGAGAATGAAATTGATGGGGTAGATATTACGTCGCTTTGGAAAGGTGATTTTGAATCTGAGCCAAGAGAAACCATTCTTTATTACTACGGAAAAAACAATTTAAACGCAGTTAGAAAAGGGAATTGGAAGCTAGTATTTCCACACACTTGGAGTTCTTACGATACAAAACCTGGTAACGATGGTGCTGGAGGCAAAAGAATAAAAAGAACAATAGAGAGTGTAGAACTTTATAATATGATGCGAGATCCAGGAGAGCAATATAATGTTATTGATTATCATCCAGAAAAAGTTAAGGAAATAATGGTTATAGTTGAAGCTGCTCGTAAAGAATATGGCGATTTAAACGTAGGTATAAAATCGGGCAGCGGAACTCGCGAAATTGGTAAACTAGAATAAATTTTATTTTTTAGGATTTTCTCAAAGATCTAATGAAGAAAAGTAACCAAGTATTATTCTCGTTTTAATCGACGATCAAAGTATTGACGATTTAAGTTGTCATGGCAACCCATGGTTAAAACACCGCACATTGATAAGTCTTATTAAGTAATCTGTTCGGTTTATAGATTATCACGTAAGTCGAGTGTGGACTTGCAACAAAAAGTTGGACAATTAATTGCGAGATTTAAGCAGCTACATTTTGTTTATACATTTTTGTTTTAGATTCGTTAATAGTTTTATATCCTAAAGTTGAGTGTATTCTTCTTTTATTGTACCAAGTTTCAATCCAAGAAAAGATTGATAATTCAGCTTATGAGCTATAATTGTATTTGTGTTTATACACCCATTCAGTTTTTAAACTTTTAAAAAATGATTCTGCTACGGTATTGTCCCAGCAATTCCCTCTTCTGCTCATACTTTGTTTTACAAGACCATCATAACTTTTAATGATATCTGTAAAAATATAACTGGCATATTGAGAGCCTCTGTCAGAATGAAAAATGAGCTGTCCTATAATTATATTAGATTTAACAGCCATATA
>CALKXS010000105.1 GCA_938003745.1 uncultured Algibacter sp. | reverse complement strand
ACAGATTTTTCTGGTAGATTTGAGTTCAGACCTTTAGAGCCAGGTTTTGGTTTAACAGTAGGTAATGCTTTAAGAAGAGTATTATTATCTTCATTAGAAGGATTTGCAATTACGTCAACTCGTATTGAAGGTGTAGAACATGAGTTTTCTACTATTTCTGGAGTTGTAGAGGATGTTACTGAAATTATCTTAAACTTAAAACAAGTTCGTTTTAAGCAACAAATAGAAGATGTAGACAACGAAACTGTATCAATCTCTATATCTGGAAAAAAACAGCTTACTGCTGGAGATTTTCAAAAATTCATTTCTGGTTTCCAAGTATTAAATACAGATTTAGTAATCTGTAACTTAGATCCTAAAGTAAATATCAACATGGAATTGACTATCGAAAAAGGTAGAGGGTATGTTGCAGCTGAAGAAAACAAAAAAGCTAATGCGCCATTAGGAACTATTTTTGTGGATTCTATTTATACACCTATAAAAAATGTATTGTATAAGATAGAGAACTACCGTGTTGAGCAAAAAACTGATTATGAAAAATTAGTATTTGAAATTCAAACAGACGGTTCTATTCATCCAAAAGATGCTTTAACTGATGCTGCCAGAATTTTAATTCACCACTTTATGTTATTCTCTGATGAGCGTATCACTTTAGAGGCTGATGAAATAGCACAAACTGAAACATATGATGAAGAGTCATTACATATGCGTCAATTACTAAAAACTAAGTTAATCGATATGGATTTATCTGTACGAGCACTTAACTGTTTAAAAGCTGCAGAGGTAGATACTTTAGGAGACTTGGTATCATTTAACAAAAATGATTTAATGAAATTCAGAAACTTTGGTAAGAAGTCTTTAACAGAGCTTGAAGAGCTTGTAAACGTTAAAGGTTTAAATTTTGGAATGGATTTAAGTAAATATAAATTAGATAAAGATTAATACGTCATATTTTGCTCCTCAATAATGGGTAGAGCAAGATGATGATTAAAACAAAATGTCATGAGACACGGAAAAAAAGTAAATCACTTAGGTAGACAAACCGCTCACCGAAAAGCAATGTTAGCTAATATGGGATGTTCTTTAATAGAACACAAACGTATTAATACAACTGTTGCTAAAGCGAAAGCTTTAAAACAATTTATTGAGCCAATGATTACTAAATCAAAAGAAGATACAACTCATAATAGACGTATCGTATTTAGTCGTTTAAGACAAAAAGATGCGGTTACTGAATTATTTAGAGATGTAGCAGCTAAGATTGGTGATAGGCCAGGAGGTTATACTAGAATTATAAAACTAGGAAATCGTTTAGGTGATAATGCTGATATGGCAATGATAGAGTTAGTTGATTACAACGAAATCTATAATGCTGGTAAGAAAGAGAAGAAAACAACTAGAAGAAGTAGAAAAGGTGGTTCTAAACCATCAGCTACAGCTCCAGTTGAAACTAAAGCATCTAACGAAGAAGAATAAATGTTAATAAGCATTTAAAATAAAAGGATAAACTATTTTAGTTTATCCTTTTTTTTGTGCAATTTTGTGAAACTTTTTTAAGCAATGAAATATCAAAAACGACAAAAGGCCATTATTCTATTAGCAGATGGTACTATTTTTTACGGTAAAGCAGTTGGTAACAAACAGGGATCTTCTTTTGGAGAGGTTTGTTTTAATACAGGAATGACTGGGTATCAAGAAATATTTACAGATCCTTCATACTACGGTCAACTTATGGTTGCTACTAATGCACATATAGGTAACTATGGTACTAATAAAGAAGAAATAGAATCTGATTCTATAAAAATAGCAGGTCTTATAGTTAAAAATTTTAGTTATGAATTCTCTAGAGATCTAGCAGATAGTTCTTTAGAAGACTTTTTAGATAAAAATAACTTATTAGCCATTTCTGACGTAGATACAAGAGCTCTTGTTAGTTATATTAGAGATAATGGAGCTATGAATGCTGTTATTAGTACTGATGTTGATAACATCGAAGGTTTAAAAAAGCAATTGGCAGACGTACCTCAAATGAAAGGTATGGAATTGGCTTCTCAAGTATCAACTAAAGAGCCTTATTTTTATGGTAATGAGAACGCAGCATATAAAGTTGCAGCTTTAGATATTGGAATCAAAAAGAATATTCTTCGTAATATGTCTAAGCGTGATGTTTATATAAAAGTATTTCCATATAATTCTAATTTTGAGGATTTAGAAGCATTTAAGCCAGATGGTTATTTCTTATCTAATGGACCTGGAGATCCAGAACCTTTAATTGAAGCTCAAGCTGTAGCTAAAGAAATTATTAAAAGAAATTTACCACTATTCGGTATCTGTTTAGGACATCAAGTAATTGCTTTGGCTAATGGAGTTTCAACATATAAAATGCATAATGGACATAGAGGTATTAATCATCCTGTAAAAAACCTAATTACAGGTAAAGGAGAGGTGACTTCTCAAAATCATGGTTTTGCTGTTAATAGAGAAGAATCTGAAGCACATCCAGATTTAGAAATTACACATGTACATTTAAATGATGATACTGTTGCTGGTTTAGCAATGAAATCTAAAAATGTATTTTCTGTTCAGTATCACCCAGAAGCTAGCCCTGGACCACATGATTCAAGATATCTTTTCGATCAATTTATTGAAAATATTAAAAAGAAATAATTTAAATATAAACCTCAAAAGAACTTGTTTTTTTTGAGGTTCTATTTTACTAAAACGTTGTAGATATCATTTTGATGATTTCTTTAAAAATATCTTATATGAAAGAGGATTTAAACGTAAATTTGAAATAATATAAAGTATAAAAACAAAGCAATTATGAGTGTAATAATTAATGTCCACGCGAGACAAATTCTAGATTCTAGAGGAAATCCAACTGTTGAAGTTGATGTAGTAACAGAAAATGATATCTTAGGTAGAGCAGCAGTACCATCTGGAGCCTCTACAGGAGAACATGAAGCAGTAGAGTTACGTGATGGAGGTGATACTTACATGGGTAAAGGTGTTTTAAAAGCAGTGGATAATGTAAATTCAATTATTGCTGAGGAATTATTAGGCGTTTCTGTATTTGAACAAAATCTTATTGATAAGATTATGATCGAATTAGATGGAACTCCAAACAAATCAAAATTAGGAGCTAACGCTATTTTAGGAGTGTCTTTAGCTGTAGCTAAAGCTGCTGCTAGAGAACTTGGTTTACCATTATATCGTTATGTAGGTGGTGTTTCTGCAAATACGTTACCATTACCAATGATGAATATTATTAATGGAGGCTCTCACTCTGATGCACCTATCGCATTTCAAGAGTTTATGATCATGCCTGTTAAAGCTATAAACTTTACACACGCTATGCAAATTGGAACTGAAATTTTTCATAACCTTAAAAAAGTATTACATGACCGTGGTTTAAGCACAGCGGTAGGAGATGAAGGTGGTTTTGCTCCAAATTTAGAAGGAGGTACTGAAGATGCTTTAGAAACTATTAAAAAAGCTGTTGCAAATGCAGGTTATAAATTTGGTGAAGAAGTTAAGATTGCTTTAGATTGTGCTTCTGCTGAGTTTTATGAAAATGGAGAGTATAACTATGCTAAATTTGAAGGACCTACTGGAAAAGTAAGAACAAGTAAAGAACAAGCTGAATACTTAGCTGAATTAGCAGCTAAATACCCTATCATATCTATTGAAGATGGTATGGATGAAAACGATTGGGAAGGTTGGAAACATTTAACTGAATTAGTTGGAGATAAAGTTCAATTGGTTGGTGATGATTTATTTGTAACTAATGTAGAACGTTTATCAAGAGGTATTAAAGAAGGTATTGCAAACTCTATCTTAATTAAAGTTAACCAAATTGGTACGTTAACTGAAACTATTGCAGCTGTTAATATGGCTCATAACGCAGGTTATACTTCTGTAATGTCTCACCGTTCTGGTGAAACTGAAGACAATACTATTGCAGATTTAGCAGTAGCATTAAACACAGGACAAATTAAAACAGGTTCTGCTTCGCGTTCAGATCGTATGGCAAAATACAATCAATTATTACGTATTGAAGAAGAATTAGGAGAAGTAGCTTATTTTCCTCAAGAAAATGCGTTCAAAATAAAATAAGAAATTATTATATTATAAAAAAAGCGGTTATTATTTTTAATAATCGCTTTTTTTTATGCTTTCATTTTTGTTAATATTATTAATCTGTTATTATTGTTAAATCCTTCATAAAGAAGCTATAGAAATCATGAGATATTTCGTAAATTAGCGCTCCGCATAATTAAAATAAATTTTTAGAAAAATATGGCGAATACTGCTACCTTAGAGATCAATGATAAAAAGTATGAGTTTCCTTTAATAACAGGAACAGAAAATGAAGTTGCAATGGACATAAGTAATCTTAGAGGTGTGACCGAAGGTGTTACAACTTTAGACGGTGGTTTTAAAAACACGGGTTCTTGCAAGAGTAGTGTTACATTTTTAGATGGAGAAAAAGGAGTTTTAAGATACAGAGGATATTCTATTGAAGAATTAGCAGAAAAAGCAGATTTTTTAGAAGTTGCTTTTTTATTAATTTTTGGTGAACTTCCAAACAAAGAAGAATTAGAAAAATTTCATGCAGATATAAAGAAGAATTCAATAGTTGATGAAGATGTTAAGAAAATATTAGATGCTTTTCCTAAATCTGCTCATCCAATGGGAGTTTTGTCTTCACTAACAAGTGCTTTAACAGCGTTTAATCCAGACTCTGTAGACGTAGATTCAGAAGAAGATGTCTACAATTCTATTGTTCGTATTTTAGGTAAGTTTCCTGTTCTAGTAGCTTGGGCTATGCGTAAAAAAAGCGGATTACCACTTGATTATGGAGACAAAAACTTAGGATACGTAGAGAATATATTAAAGATGATGTTTAAGGTTCCTAATGAAGAGTATACACAAAATCAAATAGTAGTAGATGCTTTAGATAAACTTTTAATTCTTCATGCAGATCATGAACAAAACTGTTCTACATCAACTGTAAGAATTGTAGGTTCATCTCATGCAGGACTATTTGCTTCTATTTCTGCAGGTATTTCTGCGCTTTGGGGACCACTTCATGGTGGAGCTAATCAAGCAGTTTTAGAAATGCTTGAAGCTATTAAAGAGGATGGAGGAGATACGAAAAAGTATATGGCTAAGGCTAAAGATAAGGCTGATCCTTTCCGCTTAATGGGATTTGGTCATAGAGTTTATAAAAATTTTGATCCTAGAGCAACAATTATTAAAGTTGCTGCTGATGAAGTTTTAGAAGATTTAGGAGTTGAAGATCCTATTTTAGATATAGCTAAAGGTTTAGAGCAAGAAGCTTTAAATGATGACTATTTTGTGAAAAGAAAATTATATCCTAATGTAGATTTTTATTCTGGTATTATATATAGAGCGATGGGTATTCCAACTGAAATGTTTACAGTAATGTTTGCTCTGGGACGTTTACCAGGTTGGATTGCGCAATGGAGAGAAATGCGTTTAAACAAGGAACCAATAGGTAGGCCAAGACAACTATACACTGGAGAAACTGCTAGATCATTTACCGCTGTAGAAAAAAGATAAAACATATTTTATTTTGAAATATATTCAAGCTTCATAGGGTTTCTATGAGGCTTTTTCTTTTATATTTAATATTATTAAGAATAATTCAATTTTTTGCTAAATATGTTTAGTTTTACATTTGATAATTTATGATAATACTTAGGGCAGAACTATGATTAAGTTGAATGTAAAGAATGAAATGTCAAGATTGCGATCTGTTATTTTAGGAACTGCAGAAATTTGTGGCTTAACTCCAAAAATAGAAGAATGTCATGTTGAAGGAGGATATGTTATGTCCTGCAATGATTATATTTTTATAGGAACGTTATTCTGGTGAAGATTATCCAGAAATTATAACAGCTAGAACAAATACTGACGCTGTTATAGAGATACAAGAACTTTTTCCAAATAAAATAATAAAGACTTTCGAATTACGTAAATCTAATATCAATGCAAAAGAAAATGCTTTACATTTAAATTGTTGTTTTCACCCTATAGGAAAGGATAAAGCTATTATTCATAGAAATGGACTTTTAGTCGAAAAAGAATATCAATGGCTAGTTGATTTTTTTTGAAAGGAAAATGTATTTGAAATATCAAAAGATGAAATGTATAATATGAATTTGAATATCTGTAATCATTCATAATCCTGTAATTCCAGCAATAGCAAGTCTATCGAAGAGTTTCTCTTCAAAATACCTTCGATTAAGTTTGTACACAAATTCATTTAGATACAACTGGAGGTATTTTCGTTTGATTTTATGATAATTACTTAATAGATTTCGTTTAGCATTGCTAATAGTAATATGTACCACTTCAAGGTCTCTTTTGTAGTTTCTTTATCAGACTTTTCAGTAATATGCGGTTTTACAAAGTCTGTAATATCCACATAAGATGTGCTTTTATCTGTAAAGACAATGCTCTGTTCTCCTATAGAATCTTTAATAGTC
>CALKXS010000104.1 GCA_938003745.1 uncultured Algibacter sp. | reverse complement strand
ACAAAATAAAAGGAAAGTATCTTCAATTATACCTCAATGAATTTGTATATAAATTAAACTGAAGATACTTTGAAGATAAACTCTTTGATAGACTTGTAATAGCAAATATTACTGGATTATGAGTGAAAACGGATATTCAATAAATATTTAGTTACAATCTCTAATATTTGATTTTCATTCATAAAACTAATATAAGTTTTTTATGAAATAAGTTGCAAATTACTTAATTATCCTCATTAGGAAAAACAACATGCTGATAAGCACCAATATCTGTTGCGCTCGTTCGGTTTACGTTTAAAATATCTATTGGAACTTGAGTCGAAAAAGATACTAGACCTTTATTTATAGCAGCAGATTCTTCTCCAATAATAAATTGGTTTAAGTCTGTATTTAAAAAGTTAGGATCTTCATTAAAAATATTGCTTTCATAATTATTGGTATCTTCTAAATCATAATTATCACCAGTAATATTACTTCTAGAATTATCAAATCTAATTAAGCAATTCGTGAATTTAAAATTGAATGACGTGGCATCATCTTCAAGTTCATCTATTTGAATTTCGGGATTGTCATTTCCATAGATGATACAATTATTAAAATTAGCTTCGGCTAAAGTTGTAATTGCTGTGGTATTGTTTTCATCTATCACAAAATTGTTTAGTAATAGTGCGGGAAACTGTCTAAAACCGTTATCCCAGTAATTTACAATAGTAGAGTGTGTGAAATTATATTTTCCGCCAAAGGTTCCTGCAAAAGATGATCGTCCTGCATTGTTAATCACAACATTTTCGCCAAAAATAGAAGAGCGCCTTCCTAAAATACCATAGACACTAGAGTTGTAAATTTGAGTATTTGTAACTGTTAACTTATTATTAATCGCATCTGAATTGCCATCACTTAAAATACCAACAGTAGCATTTTTTATGGTAGCGTGGTTTATTATATTATTATAACTGCCTTCTACGAGCCATATGGTTCCCCATTGTCCTGGAGTATTAGCAAAATCGGGTTCTAAACGGTCGCCTTCAAAAATAACTTCGTTTTCTAAAAGGTCTTGGTTGTTACTGTATGCGCCATTTACGTGCAAAGATGCTGATTTAGAAATAATAAGACCTGAGTTCTCATGAAAATGTAAGCGTGCACCAGCTTCAATAGTTAATGTTTCTCCAACGGGTACGGTAGCAAAACCATAAATTACATAGGGTTTCTTGTTTGTGAAGATGAGTTCTTCTTGCAGTAATTCGCGACCTTGTATTTCTGTGCCAGTGTATTGGCCGTCTACATTTAAAATAAGAGTTTCAATGACTTTGGTTGTGCTATTTCTATTTGGATAAATAAATATAGCATCTTGAACAAGGGTTACTAGTTCTACAGTTTGTAAATTTGAATTGGTATCAAACTCAATTTTATCAGTATATAAAAAATTTCTGTCAGGGTTATCAAAATTATTGAAATCTATAGTAGATTCAACAAAAATAAATATACTGTCTTTGGCTTGTATTTGAACGTCTTGGAATATTTTTCCTGGAACACCATCAACACTTAATCTGTAACTTGATGATTCTCCTAAGCCTAATTTTAAAGAAGGTATAACAATGTCTTCAATACTTTCGTTATATACTTTAAAGCTGTATGTGCTTGAACTAATGTTTGTAAAAACGGTATCTAAATAGACGGTGTCTTTTGAGAATTGTAAATTTCCTGTACTTGGTGTAAATTCAAAATCTTTACGGCAGGAACTCCAAAAGGTTAAAAAAACTAAGGTTAAAGTGAAATATAAATAGCGTTTCATTAAAAGTTTAAATTTTGAACGTTAAAAATATAACTTTTGAAACTATATTTTAGTATGTTGTAGCATTAATTAAGCAAATAAATTAACAATTTCTGAAGTAATTCGGGTAGGACGTTTGGTTTGAGAAGTTATAAAACACCATTTAGTTTCAGACTTAGCCAATAATTTGTTGGTAGTTTTATTAAGTATTTCTACAATACGGATGCAAGTGGCACCTTCGTTTTTTTGAATATAGGTTTTAACTTTTATTAAATCATTTAATAAAGCTTCTGCTTTATGCTCTATAAAATGAGTAAGCAATACCCAAAAGTATTTGTTTTTAATAGCGTCTGGTGCATTTTTTTCCCAATGGGCCTTAGCTACATTTTGTACCCATTGTACATAGTGAACATTGTTTACATGGTTTAAGTCATCTAAATGTTCTTCGGTAACTTTTAATGTGGTTTCGTATGTATTCATTACTATAAAAAGACTATCTGAAAAAGAGCAAACATACGTTATTTCTATAAATTATAAATTTGTATAACATGGTCTGTTTTTTTAGATAGCCATTTTTTGAGTTTTTAATATGAATTATATTAATTCTTTAATCATTTTTACAGCAGTTTCTGCAGTGATATCGCGTTGTGGTGAACCAAACATTTCATAACCTACCATAAATTTCTTTACGGATGCACTTCTTAAAAGTGGTGGGTAAAAACTCATGTGCCAATGCCAGTGACTATTTTTGTTATTATCTGTTGGTGCTTGGTGAATTCCGCTTGAATACGGGAATGATGTATTAAATAATTTGTCGTATGCTTTAGTTAAAACAGATATAGCTTCACCGTAAAGTAATGCTTCTTTTTCTGTTAATCCTAAAATATTAACTTGTTGTTTTTTAGGTACGATCATGGCTTCAAAGGGCCATACTGCCCAAAACGGAACTAAAACTACAAAAGCATCATTTTCAAAAATAATACGTTCTTGTTTTTCTAATTCTTGCGCTAGGTAATCCCCTAAAAGACTACTGTTGTTTTTATTAAAATAGTTTAATTGTTGTGTGTTTTTCTTATGAACCTCGTTTGGTAATGTTGATTGGCTCCAGATTTGACCATGTGGATGTGGATTACTACATCCCATTACAGCACCTTTGTTTTCAAAAATTTGAACATAGTTTATTCCATCTACAGCCGCTAATTCTTTATATTCTCTTTGCCATGCAAAAATTACTTTTTGAATTTCGGCTGGTGACATGTGTGCTAAGCTTTTTGAATGATCTGGACTAAAGCAAATCACTTTACAAATTCCTGTTTCACTTTTGGCAACTAATAAGCCATCTTTTACAGAAAATGATTTAGAATCTTTTTGAAGTGCAGCAAAATCGTTAGTAAATACAAAAACATCTTTGTAGTCTGGGTTTATTTCACCATTAATACGTGTGTTTCCTGCACATAAGTAGCAGTTTTCGTCATATGAAGGTCGCTTCTCATTATTTACAGCTTCATTTTGCCCTTGCCAAGGTCTTTTTGCTCTATGTGGTGATACTAATACCCATTCGCCAGTTAATATATTAAAACGTTTGTGTGAGTAATCTTGTAAATCAGTGTTCATTTTGTAATTATATTGAGTGTTTTATTTAACGATATGTGTGCCTTCAGAAAGCTTAATGAAGTATACTGAGCATGCCTTATTAAAATGTTTTAAATAAGCTTTAGATGCTTGTTCTGCAAAAGATTCGGCATGGTCTTTATGTACTAAGTTTATAGTACAACCACCAAAACCGCCTCCCATCATTCTTGCTCCTAATACTTGCTTGTTTGTTTTAGCTTGATCTACTAGAAAATCTAACTCAACGCAACTTACTTTATATTGGTTTGATAATCCATCATGCGAGTCATAAATTAAAGCACCTAAGGTGTGTAAATCATTTTTTTTCATTGCTTTAGAAGCTTTTTTTGTTCTGTTATTTTCTTGAATAACATATAAGGCCTTTTGGTAGTTAGAAGGTGTTACTTTATCTTTAACTGTTTCAAGGTCTGCTTCTGTAGCATCGCGTAATGCTTTTATATCTAACAAGGTAGAAATACTTTCGCAAGCAGAACGACGATCATTATATGCGCTATCAGATAAGCTGTGCTTAACATTTGTGTTAATAAGCATTAATTGATGGTCTTTAAAATCAATTTTATAAGGTTTCGATTCCACGGTTCTACAATCTAAAAGTAAGGCGTGATCTTCAATACCAAACATACTAGCGTATTGATCCATAATTCCGCAGTTAACACCAACATAATTATGTTCTGCTTTTTGCGAAATAAGAATCATATCGTGCTTAGATAATCCTAAGTTGAATAATTCATTCAATCCAAAAACAACAGAGTTTTCTAAAGCAGCAGAAGAAGACATACCTGCACCCCCAGGAATATCACCTTTAAAAACAATATTGAAGTTTCCAACTATTTTATTTCTATTTTGTATTTCTGCAACAACACCAAATACATAATTTTCCCAACTTCCTTCTTTTGAAGGTTTAAGTTTTTCTAAATCAAATTCAATTTTACTATCCATATCTAAAGCATAAGCGGTAGATATATTGCCTCCTGTTTTTTGTATTGCAGCATAAATACCTTTATCTACTGCAGCAGGAAAAACAAATCCGTCATTATAATCTGTATGCTCTCCTATAATATTAATCCTTCCTGGAGAAAAAATAAGAAGAGGATAAGTTTTAAATGTGTCGATGAAAATACTTTTTACATCATTAATTAGTTGCGCACTCATAGGTATTTTATAGTTAGATTGTTAATTTATTTTTAATTTCCAGCTAATGGTATGCGAATCATTAGGAGCTAATGTTTCTAAACCAATTTTATTATTAAAACTATTGGAAACTCCGGTTGTTGGTTCTATGGCAATGGTGTTAAGTCTTGGAGGTGTATAAGCTTGTAAAAAGTTATTATTTCCAGAGGCTTTAATAAGTAATTTATACTTTGGTGTATTAAAGTATACGTTACCATTGTTTAAAACCCAGCAATTATCTAGTTGTTTATCTTCTATATTGAAAACTCCAACTGGGTTAGTATCCTCAAGACCAGTTGTGATATTTCGATCTCCTATATTTAGTTTTTTAGTTGAATCCATTTCAAGCGCACTTTTTTGTAAGTTATCACTAATAAAGTATGGATGCCAACCTAGAGTAAACGGAAACATTTTTGAATCTGTGTTTTTTATATTTACATTTAAACTCAATTCATTCTGATTTAAAATATATTCTAATTGAATAGAATAAGTATAAGGGAATCCAGCTGTTTCTTGAGTTTCGTTATATTCTAAAACAACAGAAGCTGAAACATCTGTTGTGTTTTTAGATATAACTTCAAATGTTTTATTATAAACTAAGCCATGTAAAGCATTGTTTTCTTCTTTTTGATTGGCTTTAAGTTGAAAGGTCTTTCCATTAAAAGAATAAACGCCATCTTTAATTCTGTTTGCAAAAGGGAACAGAATAGATGAAGCGTAGGTATCAGAATACTTTAATGGTGATAAATCTTGAATTACAGCATGCCCATTAAGTGTTAATTCTTGTATGCTGGCACCTGCATTAAGATGAATTTTTGCAAAAACCTTACTATTAGAATTCGAAATTTCTAAAATATTTAATTTTTGATTGACGTTAATGTTGTACAATGTGTTTTCATTTTATAGTTAGAGTGAATTTCTTACAATTAGTTGATTAGGGTTTTCTATTTTAATTTGTTCTTTATTTACTATCATTTCTGCTAGTCGTTTACCCATGGCTTTAAAATCTGTAGTGATGGTGGTAATACCATCTCCAACAATTTCTTTAAGGAGTGTATCATTATAGGAGATAAGACCAACATCTTTTGCTAATGCTAAGTTTTCACTTTTTAGATTTTTAATAATGGTTAATAAATTTTTATCATCTGGAATAATATATATATCTCCCTTTTTTTGTGGGGTATTTGTTAAAGAATTTACAACTTCATAAGGCATGTTTTTTTGTTCACAAAATGATACAAAACCTCTTAGCATTCCAGCGGGTTGCTTATCTGCAGAAAAAACTAAGATTAAAGTTTTATAGTTTTCTATAAGATTGGATGCCTTATTTAAATTGTTAAATATATCTTTTTCGAAGTTTTGGTAAATTGAAGGATACTGAATTAGATCTTCATGAACTTGATCTAGAATATAGACTTTTTCTTCTGGGAGTCTTTTTATATCCTTATTGGTGTCTTTTAAATTAGCAGGCATAATTACATAGTAATTGTAATCTCCTAAATTATCATATATTAGTTTGGAGAAAATAGACTCATTAAAATGATGAAAGAATATATCAACTTGAATGTTGTCTCCTAAATTTTCTAAAAAAGAATTATAGATGTCTTCTTTAAATGAATTTAACTCATCAAAAAGTAGAAATATTTTCTGACTTACGTTTACATTTTCACTAGATACATAATACCCTTTTCCAACAACAGATTGTATGATACCTCTGTTTTTTAATTCGTTAAATGCAGTTAAAACGGTATCTCTAGATAAGGTGTGATTGTTCTTAATATTATTTATAGACGGAAGTTGGTCTCCTTTTTGCAAATCGCCTGTAATTATAGCGTTCTCAATAGAATTAATGATTTGCTTATACTTTGGGATTTTTATTTCTTTTTTAATCTGTATCATAAGAAATACAAATATATAAAAAAAAGCATAAAAACCAACTAGACCCTACTAGTTGGTTGCTATTGAAATAAGACTAGTTTATTAACTAAAAATTTCTATATTTGCTTTTTTAAAATCTGGATTTAATAGAAAGGCTTTTGAGTTGCTAAAATAAAGGTGATTAAAGTGCTAGATTATTAAGAATTTAATTTTTCGGGAATTTAATTAAAAACTAACTAAACAATAAAACAAACATTATGACAGCAGGATTTGAAATGTGGGACTATGTGGTCTTTGTAGCTTATGCTATTTTAATTTTAGGTGTAGGTTTATGGGTGTCTCGTGATAAGGATGGCCATGAAAAAAATGCCGAAGATTATTTTTTGGCAAGTAAGTCATTACCATGGTGGGCTATTGGTACATCATTAATTGCAGCAAATATTTCTGCAGAACAGTTTATTGGAATGTCTGGATCTGGATTTGCTCTAGGTTTGGCAATTGCATCTTATGAGTGGATGGCGGCTTTAACTTTAATAATTGTTGGTAAGTATTTTTTACCAATATTTATTGAAAAAGGGCTGTACACGATTCCTGAGTTTGTTGAAAAACGATTTTCTACAAATCTTAAAACTATTTTAGCAGTATTTTGGTTAGCGCTTTACATATTCGTTAATCTTGCTTCTGTATTATATTTAGGTGGGTTAGCAATTGAAACTATTATGGGTATAGACATGATGTATGCTATTATAGGTTTAGCATTATTTGCAGCAGCTTATTCTTTATATGGTGGTTTATCTGCAGTAGCTTGGACAGACGTTATTCAAGTTGTATTCTTGGTTTTAGGTGGTTTAGTAACTACTTATTTAGCATTAAACACAGTCTCTGGAGGAGAAGGTGTTTTAGCTGGTTTCTCTAAAGTAGTAGAAGCTGCTCCAGAAAAATTCCATATGATTCTTGATGAGTCAAATGAAAACTACGTGAATTTGCCTGGTATTTGGGTATTAGTTGGTGGTTTATGGGTTGCTAATATTTACTACTGGGGCTTCAACCAATATATTATCCAAAGAACATTGGCAGCTAAGTCTTTAAGAGAATCTCAAAAAGGTATTTTATTAGCGGCATGTTTAAAGTTAGTTATTCCTTTAATTGTTGTAATTCCTGGTATAGCAGCTTACGTTATGGTTAATGACCCTTCAATTATGGCGAACTTAGGTGAAGCTGGTATGTTAAATGTACCATCTACAGGACAAGCAGATAAAGCTTACCCTTGGTTGTTACAGTTTTTACCTGTTGGACTTAAAGGTGTAGCTTTTGCAGCATTAGCTGCAGCAATTGTGTCATCTTTAGCATCTATGCTAAATTCAACATCTACCATTTTTACTATGGATGTCTATAAGCAATATATTAATCCAACTGCAAATGATAAAACAACAGTAAATGTTGGTCGTATTTCTGCAGCAGCAGCATTAATTATAGCTGTAATTGTAGCGCCTTTATTAGGTGGTATAGATCAAGCATTTCAGTTTATTCAAGAGTACACAGGGATTGTGAGTCCAGGTATATTGGCTGTTTTCTTATTAGGTTTATTTTGGAAGAAAACAACAAACAATGCTGCAATTTGGGGAGCTGTTTTATCAATTCCAATTGCATTAGCGTTAAAATTTTTACCTAAATATGTAGATGCATTTTCATTCTTAGAACCATGGATGCACCAAATGGGACTCGCAACAGTGTTGTCAATCATTGTTATTATGATTATTAGTCAATTAGAGAACAAAGGAGCAGAAGATGAAAGGGGTATTGAGTTAACTAAAGACCTTTTTAAAACATCACCTTTATTTAATATAGGATCTTTTATAGTATGTATCATTTTAGCGGTATTATATGCCATGTTCTGGTAGTAACTAGAGTTTAAATTATATATTAACCCTCTTAGCATTATGTGCTAAGAGGGTTTTTTATTGTCTTTCTTTTTAAAATTACGCTAAAGTACATTTCATATATTGAGGTGTACATCTATCTTCTTTTAGTCGCATACATTTACTTCTTTTATAAACAAGTGAATTTTTCAGGATGATTAAAAATAAACTTTCTTATTTATTATTTAACTTATTAATTGCTAATGCTACATTTTTATTTGCTCAAGATACTGAGAAGACTTATGGTTTTGAAGATCAAGGAGTAAATTGGAATATAAGTAATTCTACATATTGGAATGTTACAAATGCTAAATCTGCTACAGGTGATTATGCTTTAGAATATAATGTTCCGTTTGATAGTGAGTTTTTATCTAAAAGTTTATATAGTATTGAAACAGGTCATACTATTCATAAAGTTAGAACAGCAAACTTTAATAATGAAGCGCATATTATAGCAAGCTCTTATGATGGTATTGTTATGGCTGTTGCGTTTGACGGGGGTGTTTTATGGAAAAATAAACTTTCTGGTTTTATGGTACACGATATGTGGTGTACTGATATTACTGGAGATGATATTGATGAGATATTGGTTGCTAATGCAGACGGAACCATTTATTGTTTAGATAATAAAGGTAAAACGATGTGGGAATATCAAAAAAATGAAGTTCCTATGTATGCTGTTACAGTTGTTCAAAAAAATGGAATACCTTATGTTGTTTGCGGAAGTTTAGATTTAAATGTTTACTACTTAAATGCTTCTGGAGTTTTAGAAAAAGAATTGAAATCTTCTAGTTATTCTCAAGAAAAAACTTGGGGATCAACTTCTGCAAAAGATTTTGTGCATTACGCAAATTTTTTAAGACCAATAAAAAAGGATGACACCAATGATATTTTAGTAATGCACGCTAGTAATAATCCTTCGCAAGATAGAGGTGCTATTTATTTGTTTGATGCTTTGGCAGATAATCCAATTAGAAGAATAGAAACATCAAGCACGAGCCCTATAGGTGAATTAAGGGTTTCAGATTTTGATGGTGATGGTACTAAAGAAATACTTTTAGGAACTTCAAGTCATCAAAATAATTCTGGATTTACACGTTTAAATTTAAAAGATGATACTCAAGAGGTTTATGAACTTAAGAAGTTAGGTTTTGGCTATTCTGTAGTACAACCAGAAGTGATTACAGATGTTAATACAGAAAAATATATGTTTTTAGTAGGAAACCAAATGCTTCTATTGGGAACAAATTTGGATAAAGATAGTGAGCAAAAAATCACCACTAAATATTCTTATTATGATATGTGGAAGCAACCAGGAACAAGTAAAATTGTTTTGGCAAGTTGCCAGAGTGGAGGTAGTCAAATTCATGTTATGAATACCGCGGTTTCTGGGTGGAAGGGTGCCTATAAAAGCTTAATTCCGAAAGGGAAAATTCAAAAAATACTAGAAAACACCGCAAAAATAAGAACAAATTTAGAGTCTTATTTAAAACCTGTAGATCAAAGAGAGGCTAGGGACGTTTACTTTATGACAGAAAGTACAAGTAATGGGGTAGCAAAAACAACGGCAGATAATATTAGAAGCAATTTTAATACACCTATGTTTTTAGGAGGTAGTCATATGGGGCAAGCAGAAGATTGGGATAGGTCTTCTCTTGGAAATACTAAATATGAAAACAGGAGAGATGGACGTAGAAATTATAATTTAAGTCAGCAAGGTGCTATAGATCATATTACAAAATGGTATGATGAAACTCCAGATGGAGATGAAGGTATAGCTTATTGGGGGGGACATGGGAATGATCCATACATGTTTCAATTAAGTACAACAAAGCAAATATTAGATTATGCTAACGGAAAGAAAACAGTTTTAATTTATCCTGAGTTGGAAGATCATTCTGATGATTTTGCTTTTGTAATGGAAGATTTATTTTATCCTTTAGCTGAATATTCAAAAACTAAAAATGCTAATATTTATGTAAGAACAAAACATAATTTTTGGCAAGGAAACGTTTATTTACCTATGTGGAAACGTTTATTATCTGGTGAATTTGCAGATGTATTTGTACCATCTATGGAAGAAACTACAGATAAATCTATGGACATTAGTATTGCAAGTCGCGTTGGTATTTGGTCTAGTGGAGCTGTGAATAATTGGGGGACAAGAACTGTTCCAGATAATCCTAGTTATGATAGATCAAGACAGTTTTGTCATCAACGTTTACCAAATCATTTTTTACGTCATTTAATTTATCATATGGCAAATGGAGCTACGCACATTAATAATTTTGCTATAGATCCAGATTATATGAGTATAGTTTGGGATTTGGTTGCAAAAGGCGCTTTGTTTGTTCCAAAATCTAGTGAAATTGTTAGCATATCTCCAGTGCATCTAAGTATGCTTGAGCCAGATGATGATTTTCTTGTAGAAGGAAGTAGTTTAAAATGGGCAACGCATTATGATGAAGATTTTATAAATAATAACCCATTTGTTTTTAGTAGACAAAATGCCAATTGGATGGGAGCTAAATTAACAAATTGGGACTTTTCTAGATATGCTGGAGGTGTAAAAGATCGTCGTCAAAATTATTTACCAGCTTATTCTAACGGATTGGTTTTGATAACGCCACCACAAACTGGGGCAAAAGCTGATGCTTCAGCAGTAAGAACACCTTTGAAGGATAATTTGCATCCACTATATAAAAATATTTTGAAAGAGTATTATACAGATGGAAGGCATTATTATGATGAAAACGGCACGCAATCTCAAACTGCAAATCAATATTTTAAGACTATCGAAAATGATATAAAAGAAGGAGCAAAACTAATTCCATTAACAGTAAAAGGAAATGTAGCTTGGGTTGTATCACAAACATCTCCAACTAATTTAAGACTAACTATTATTGATGGCGAATATTTAAATCCAGATGATAGAAAAGCAATTGTTTCTTTTCAAACTGTGACACCTATTGCTATGACAGATATTTTAGATGGTACTAGTTATAGTTTGACTAATAAAGATTCTATTGAAGTTGAGATACCATGTGGAACTTTCAGATTTATAGATATAAAATTAAATACACCACTAAATTAATCCATTTTATGATTTCAAAATTTTTAAAAAATAGTGTTTTAGTATTTGGTGTTCTTTGTCTTGTAATAACTAACGTTTCAGCTCAAGAGTTTGTAAATATTTTAAATGAAGATTATTACGGCTTTGAGGTAACAAGTGGAGATGATGGATGGTGGATGCAACAACCAGATAACTTATCTATAGTAAATAATAAAGGAGCTAATGGGTCTTCTCATAGTTTGAAGTATACTAATGCAGAAACTTTTACAGGTAGCAAGAAGGCTTTTGGTAGTACAACAATTTCAGACATGTTAATAGGTTTAGAGCCTGGGACATATGATATGAAGGCTATGGTTTGGGTAGAAGCAGGGGCACAAATATCAAATGTGAGAGTTAATTTTAGAACAGTAGGGTTTGGAGATGTTAATACAGTGTTTGATTTATCTAGTATTGCTAAAGATCAATGGGTTGAAGTAACTGCTCAATTAAATATAGTAAATGCGTTTGTAAATACAAATGTTAGAATCATGTTTGATTCTAGTGCAACAAGTATTGGTACTATGTATTTGGATAATTTGGTTATACTTGATGAAGCTCCTCCTGTTATAGAAGAAATTCCGTTATCTGCTAAAGTCGTAACGGTAGACGATAAAAATTTATCTTTAGAAAAAGGGAATTATGATATAAGTTTAAAAGTTTGGGTAGATGAAAAAGCAACAATGAAAAGCTTTTATACATATATTGTTGATCCATGGGTTGCAACAAAATGGGAAATTGATGAAGTTGTAAAAGGGGAGTGGATAGAGTTAACAAGTAAAATTGTTTTAGAATCACCAGCCGAAAATTCAGAATTTCAAATTAAAGTAAATAATAACCCTGATTATGGTGGAGGAAAAGGTGTATTTTATGTTGATGATATCAATTTAGTGAAAACGAAAAACCTCTATGAAGATACAGATAATTTTACAATTCAGATAACTGGTGAAACTTGTCCAGGTAAAAACAACGGTAAAATTAAAATCACATCAAAACATCCAGAAAATTATATAGTGAGTTTTAATGGAAATATTTATAATTTTATAGACGAATTGGTAATTGAAAATATAGAACCTAATACTTATGAGTTATGTGTTTCTGTTGAATATACTAGTTTTGAGAGCTGTTTTACGTTTGAAATAGAATCTGGAAATACCTTATCTGGAAAAATATCAAATGTGAAATCAAAAATGGCTTCGGTTAAAATAAATAGAGGAACAGCTCCTTTTGCAGTTAGTGTTAATGGGAATGAAGTCTTAAGCACCGATTCTTTGGAATTTGATGTTGCGGTTGTTTCTGGAGATGTATTAGAAGTCAAAAGTGATAAAGATTGTGAAGGCCTTTTTGTGAAAAATATAAATATGATAAAAGAGGTGGAAATATACCCTAATCCTGTATCGCAGAATTTAAATATTTTTTCAGCAAGTACTAGTGATATTAAAATCTATAATGTATTGGGGGAAATGGTTTACTCAAAAATAGATGCACCAAAAACTCATAAAATATCGGTTTATAATATGGTTGCTGGTATTTATTTTGTGAAAATAATGTCTAACAGCCAGATTATTTTAAGAAAAATTATTGTAAAGTAATGGTTTTGTCTTAATTGGACTCAACAGATCAGTTAATGTATTGTCAGATACGTGAATATTATAGCCTAATTATAAATTTGATGTGTTTAAAAGATCATTTTGAAATGAGCATTTACATTTCAAGAGAAAATTGGAAATAGAAACTTTTATTGAACAGTTAGAGTTATTTTTTAAGTTTTAAAAGGAGGTTGTCCATTCATTTTGGGTGGCCTTTTTTGCGTTTTATTATTTTAAATTCTATCAATTTACTTAAATTTGATATATATGCTAAATTTTATTTATAAAATATTTTTCTTTTTCTTAAGCTTTCAAGTATTTGGTCAAGAAAGCACATTAGAGTTTTCCCAGCAATTAACTGTTTCAGATGGTTTAGCCCATAATGGAGTTACTTCAATTTTTGAGGATTCTAAAGGTTTTATTTGGGTAGGAACTTATGATGGCTTAAATAGATACGATGGCTATAACTTTAAAATGTTTAAAAATACTTTAGAGGATGATATTTTAACTAGTAACCGCATACGTGATATTGAAGAAGATAAAAATGGAAACCTTTGGTTAGGTACTGATGATGGTATTACTGTTTATAATCCTTCTACAGAAAAATTTAAAAAAATATATTCTAAAAAAATAAACAGTAATGGTATTAGCGGTCCTGTTATTCGTAAAATTATTGTTGATTCAGTCTCAAATAAACTATTATGTATTTCAGAGAAAAAGGGACTTTTTATTTTTAACGAAAACCTAGAATTAAAGAGTCATATTAAGATTCCAGAAAAACTATTAAAACAAGGGGTTCGTTTTAATGATGGCATTATGGTAGATGATAGCACTTTTATTTTAGCATCTTCTAGGGGGCTTATTTTATTTAATAATCTTAATAATAGATTTAAGTTTATTTTAAAAGAAGGTAATGGTGTAGATGTTGCTAATGCAATTTGCTCTATAAATAATCAAACCTTATTAGTTGTTTTAAGAGGGGGTATAGCTTTTGTTTCTATTAATGAGAAGAACAGAGGGGTATTAGAATTAAAATTTAAAACTCTTTTAGAAGAACAGTATAAAAATGCTATTGTTGATTTTAAAGGTAATTTATGGTTAGCCCATTTAAATAAAGGTGTTAGTTTAATTGAGTCTGTAGAGGATTTAATTAATAAAAATAATGTTTTATCAAAGAAAACTTTTGATTTAGAAACCGTTATGTTGCGTGGTAGTTGTTTTTCTATTTCTAAAAGCAGTGGCTGTTGGGCAGGAACGTTTAACAAAGGAATATATAGATTTGATTTAAATGAAAACCCTTTTAAAAAACACGAAACAATTAATGCAAATGCTTTTAATCTCCGTTCTACAAATGTAACAGGGTTAAGTGTTTATGACCATAATAGAGTTTTTGTAACTGTTAGTAGAGGAGGCTTATCATTATATAATACAGAAAAGGAAGCTTTTGAAGCTTTACCTTTTGAAATGTTAAAAAGTGATAAGCAGAAGGTAACGTCTGTATTTGTAGATTCAAGAAAAAATATATGGATCAAGTTTTTAGGTGATGGTAATTTACATAGAGTAAAAGCAAGAAGTAAGAAGCTTAAAGAAGTTCGCTTTAAAAATAAAATGCCGATTGGAGTAGGAAACTTGCGTAATATTGAGGAGGATAAACAAGGGAATCTTTATTTTGGAGCTGAAAGCGAATTGTTTAAGGTGTCTTTTGATAGTGAAGAAAATATATCAAAAGTAGAAAAGTTATCTAATAACCCTTTTTTTAAAGGAAAAGGCATTTCTTTATTACGTTGTGTATATGTTGACCCTTTATATGATTTTGTTTGGGTTGGAGATGATGATGATGGCTTATTTAGAATAAAAACAGAAGGAGATAAAGCACTAGCAGAACTTAAAATAGATCATTATTTTAAAGATGAAAGTAAAGAGTATTCACTGTCAAGTAATTTTGTAACAAGTGTTGTTAGGTTACCTAATAAAGAATTGTGGATTGGAACAGAAAGAGGGGGTATTTGTAAAGTAATAGATAGTGATACAAACCCTAAATTCATACCTTTTTCTGAAAAGAAAGGATTGTCTAATAATGTGGTTAAAAGCATTGTGTATGATAATGAATATAATTTGTGGGTTGCAACCAATATTGGTTTAAATAAATTCAATACAAAAGATTATTCTATAAGAAAATTTAGCAAATCAGATGGTTTGCCTTTTGAAGATTTTTGGTATACAGAAGAGCGATTGCCAAATGGGAACATTTTTCTATCTGGACTTGATGGGTTTTGTTACTTTAACCCAGATAAATTAAGAGAAGAAGAGGAGTTGCCTAAATTGGAATTAGGAAATTTTAAAGTTTTTAATAAAGCTATAAAACCAGGAGATAAAATTGGTGATAGAGTGTTGTTTAAAAAAACTATTTCAGATTTAAAAGAAATAACTTTAAAGCATAATGAAAATGTATTCTCTATAGAATTAACATCCTTACATTTTTCTAACCCAGATAATCATAGATTAAAGTATAAATTGTCACCTATTGATATCGATTTTATTGAAGTGCCTTCAAACCAGAATCAAATTCAGTATAATGGATTGCAACCAGGAGAGTATGTTTTAAGTGTTATGGGGTCTAATTCCCTAAACAATTGGACAGAGCCTAAATTGTTGAAAATAAATATTGAAGCTCCATATTGGAAAACAAATTTTGCATATTTCATTTATTTTGTTTCAGGATGTCTTATCGTTTATTTAATAATTTCCATTATAACAAAAATTCAAAGGCTAAATCATAATATAGAGATAGAGCAATTAGAAATTAATAATGTAAAAGAGATTAATGCCGAAAAACTTAGATTTTTCTCTAATATTTCTCATGATATTAAAACACCTCTTACGCTGATATCTGTACCTGTAGAAGCTTTGTTGACACAAATAAAAGGTAATTCAGATTATAAAGAAAAGTTAGAAATTGTAAAAAGGCAATCTAATAAAATATCTAGACTTATAGATCAAGTTCATGATTTTCAAAGAGCGGACGCCGAATTATTAAAAATGAATTATACACATTTTTCATTTAATTCATTTATTGAAGATATAATTTCTGATTTTTCATTTATGGCATCAATAGAAGGAAAAACATTGGAAGCGTTAAATGATAATAATAATAATAATATATATGTTTCTGCAGATAAAAGGATGTTGGAAAAAGTTTTTAATAATATACTAAATAACGCTTTTAAATACACTAAAATAGGTGATTCTATTAAAATAAGATATAATTTAAATGATAAAGATTTAATTGTATCTATTTCAGATACCGGTATAGGAATAGACTCTAAAGACTTACCACATGTATTTGAAAGGTTTTATCAAACTCATAAACAAAATAATAATTATTCAGGAGGTTCTGGTATAGGTTTAGCTTTTTCTAAGCGTTTAGTAGAGATGCATTATGGCTATATTAATATAGAAAGCGAAATAGGTAAAGGTACTAAGTTAAGTGTTAGATTGCCAATTGTTAAAAAACCTTTGGTAGAAGATGAAATTATTCAAGAAGAAGTTATCTTAAAATCAGAAAAGGATCATGAATCTAATATACTTCTTATTAAAAATGATAATATAGCTAATGTAAGCGTTGATGATTCTTTTGCTGAGTCTGTTGTTTTCTTCGCAGAAGATAATGCAGATATGCGCCTATTTGTAGCAGAAACACTTTCTAAATTCTTTAAAGTAAAAACGTTTAATAACGGGCAAGAGTGTATTGATGCTATGGCAAATGAATGGCCGGATATTATTATTAGTGATTTATTAATGCCAGAATTGAACGGGTTAGATTTATGTAAACTTGTTAAATCTGATGTTAAAACAAGTCACATCCCAGTTATCCTTTTAACAGCTTGTGTTACCAGTGATGATAGAATACAAGGATTAAGAGATGGTGCCGATGCATATATTAAAAAGCCATTTAATATGGAACACTTAATAACGCGAACTGAAGCATTACTTTTTAATAGGAAGCAATTAAGAGAGCGTTTTAAGATAGGCATACCACTTACCAAGGAGAACAATAAGAATAACAGAAACGATAATGCGTTTTTAGAAAAGTTATATAATTTAATGTCTGATAATCTTGATAATCAAGAATTAGATATTAATGACTTAGCTAAACAATTATACTTAAACAGAACGCATTTTTATCAAAAAGTTAAAATGCTTACTAATCAAACGCCTTTTGAATTATTAAAAGATTTTAGACTTAAAAAAGCAGCAGAGTTTTTAGTAGAAAAAGGATTATCTGTTAATGAAGTTTTTGTTGTGACTGGGTTTAAAAGCAGGTCACATTTTAGTAAACTGTTTAAAGAGAAATACGATATAACTCCTGGTAAATTTGCAGCAGATATGTATAGTAAAATATAGGATGTTATATTGCATTTTAGTTTTAAACATAGTTGTATTTGGACTAATAGGAACACAAAATGTATTCTAAGATATAAAAGTATTAAAAAATAATAGGTATTTAGCATTAAACTAAAAACCCCGTTTTTATATGATTTCATTTATTATTTCTATTCTTATCCTAATCATAGGATATTTTATTTACGGAACTTTCATTGAAAAAATATTCGAAATAAAAAAGAATAGAGAAACTCCAGCTATAGCTTTACAGGATAATGTTGATTTTATTCCGTTACCCACATGGAAGGTCTTTCTAATACAGTTTTTAAATATTGCTGGGTTAGGCCCTATTTTTGGTGCCATAGCTGGAGCTATGTTTGGTCCTTCAGCTTTTTTGTGGATTGTTTTAGGAACTATTTTTGCTGGAGCTGTTCATGATTATTTTTCGGGTATGCTATCCCTAAGACATGATGGTTTAAGTATAAGCGAAATAGTAGGAGTATATTTAGGACCTTATTTAAAACAGTTTATGCGTTTGTTTACTGTGATTTTATTAATATTTGTTGGTACTGTTTTTTTAGTTGGACCAGCTAAAATTATTGATGGTATGACAGATAACACTCTGGGTTTGTGGGTATGGGTGTCTATAATATTAGTTTACTATGTGTTGTCAACATTGCTTCCTATAGATAAATTAATTAGCAAACTATATCCTGTATTTGGAGCTGCTATGTTGTTTATGGCAATTGGCTTGTTTATGTCTTTAATTTTTGGTGATTATCAAATACCAGAGTTAGTACCAAGGAATTTGGTAAATATGAAGTCTAATTCAGAAGAAACGCCAATATTTCCTATTTTATTTGTAACTATTGCTTGTGGAGCAATTTCGGGATTTCATGCTACACAATCTCCCTTAATGTCTAGATGTTTGAAAAATGAAAAGTATGGAAAACGAGTATTTTTTGGAGCTATGATTACAGAAGGAATCGTAGCTTTAATTTGGGCTGCAGCAGCAATGGCTTTTTTTGGTAATGTTGAAGGGCTTAATAGTAATATGGCAGAAAATGGTAATAATGCTGCGTGGGCAGCAAATGAAATATCTTTAAACATGTTAGGTGCATTTGGAGGAATCCTTGCAGTATTAGGTATAGTTGCGGCTCCAATAACTTCTGGGGATACAGCATTTCGTTCTGCGAGATTAATACTTTCAGATATCTTTAAATATGATCAAAAGAAAATATCTAAACGTTTATTTATTAGTATTCCTCTCTTTGCCGTTGCATTTGTTTTAACACAGATAGACTTTGCTATTATTTGGAGGTACTTTGCTTGGAGTAATCAAGCTTTAGCTACTATTGTTTTATGGACATTAACAGCGTACCTTATTTTTGAGAGAAAACTGTTTTGGGTTACGCTTGTACCTGCTATATTTATGACTATGGTTTGTAGTACTTATATTCTTATAGCGCCAGAAGGTTTTCAAATGGACCATGATTTAGCATATATCTTTGGAGCTATAATAACACTTGTTATTAGTTCTGTTTTTTGGGCTTTTATTGCTAAAAAGAAAGTGCTAAGAAAAAATGTTGTGTAATCTATTATTGTTAGCTATCATTTATTTTTAGTTTAGATGCACATTTGATTGATGTATAGAAACATGTAAAAAGTATTCTTAGCGTTACTTTGCTTTTTTATAAAACTAATTAATAAAGTGTAACTAGCTTCATATTATAACTATAAAAACAAAGATTATGAAAAAACAAATACTTAAATAATTAGTATTTTTTATTGTGGCTATTAGTATTAATTCTTAATTAAGTACGTAAATTGCTTACAATACAAATGCTTGGGGTTTTGAGCTAGATAGTGGGGTTGTGTACGGAGGTGGTAAAGCAGATATCATTACGGTTTGGACTCAAACAGCTAGATTTGTTCAGATTTCAGAGCAAAACATTCAGGAATCTATAGTTTAAAGGCAGATTTTACTACAGCGGAAACACCGGGTAAGTTACAAACTTGGAGATCTACAACAGGTGAAGAAGGTGATTTCGCTATAGCGACAAAAGGATCTTACACTGCATCAATATGGGTTTATTTTTCTCAAGCAATACCTTCTTGAGTTTTTAGAACTACATTACAAAAGAATGGAGAAAAAACAGTAAAACCTGTTTTTGATTTATCTTTTGTACCATTAAATACTTGGACTAAAGTTTAAGCTACTTTTAGTGTGAATCCTGCTGTTACTTCAGGAATATAGAGTTCTGTTCAATTTTCTACTGTTCCAGATTCAGGAACTATTGTTTATATAGATGAGTTAACAATAGTTCAAACATCAACATTAAGTTCAAGAAAAGTAAATACAATAGAATTCTCAATTTATCCTAATCCATCAAATAATGTAATTAATGTTAATACTAAAGAATCTATAGAGTCATATAAAATAATAGATTTATTAGGTAAAACTATTGTGTCTCAAAAATATAATAGTGAAGCAATAGATATGTCATTTTTATCTAAAGGTGTTTATGTTTTACAATTACCTTTAGAAAAAGGTATAGCTTCTAAAAAGATTGTAAAAGAATAGTACATCCTTATTTTTAAATTTAACTCCTTTATTTTTTTAAAGGAGTCTTTTATGCCGAATTTCTAAGAAAAAAATATTACCCTAAAACACAACTTATGTATTTTAAGGGAAACTAATATGGGCTTGATATGTTAATTTGGATATCATATAATATAAATAAAATGGCTATAAAAAGAAGGTGTCGTTTCACAAAGGGTATGTTGGTATTGTAATGATCTTGCAGAGAAATCCGTAATTCTCATAGCATACATCCTCTTGATTTTTCCATCTTCAGTGAGCTGCACAGCAGTTACTGCTTTTTTTTTCTTGGCATTATAGCTTCTCCCTATTTTCCCTTGTTCTACTCCGCCTAATACAAATTCATCAACATGTACAGTACCATCCATTGGATTATTGCCACTAGATTCCATAGCTTCTCGGACTTTTAGCATAAACAATCGGGCTGTCTTTTCAGTTACACCATAGCGGGTTCCCATATAACTTGCAGAAAGACTTTTTATGCTTGTTGCCATGTCAAAACAGATAAAAAATGCCTTGCGCAAACCAAACTTCACTTTATGAAATAAGGTATTATCCGTCGCAGATTCTGTATGAGAACAAACATTACAAGTCCTTGAAAAATCCTTCCGCTTTTGACTAGCTTTATGATTGCATTTTACACATTGATAAGTATCTGTCCATTTAATTTCAGACAAATATTCCTTGCAATCAGTATCATTTTTGAACCGATCAGAGAACTCTAGAAGGTTTTGACCTTTGAAAATATCCATAAACAAACTCTTTTAGTGACTTAAAAATATGTATTTAAATACTGAGCTCTAAAAAAGTCTTTTAAAATCTTAGTATCAGCACCTCTATCGAAAACCCAACATCCTTTTCTCTTAAGATGCTTGTCAACTTTGCTAACAGCAGATTTAATTTCGTTATTACTACTTAGCGCTCCCATTTCATGGCTATAGGCTTTACTATAAAGAGGTGTGATTTCTTTATGCTTATTGATGGCATTTATATTTAGTACATTATACCCTAGATCAATAGTACCTGTATCTCCATTCTTTACGAACTCCAAGCCTTCCATAAATTTCGCATGCTTTTTACTAATATCTGTACCATCCATTAAAATAAAACAGCCATCACTGGATCCCTGTTGAGCCTTTGAAAGGTGGTAGTCGGTAATATTTTCAGCATAATCCTCCTTTAGATACTGAGCGGACAAGCGTTTAGTAACATCCTTGAGTTTTAGTGATGCTCTTAAAGAGGTTGCTATTTGATTAACAAATACAGATTTCGACTTTAATATACCGCTAACCATATCTTTCATCGTGCGAATTTCGGGTTTGCTAAGCGAGGTAGAGATAGAAAAATAATCACTTATTTGAATTTGAAGCTTCTTTGTTAGTATCTTG
>CALKXS010000103.1 GCA_938003745.1 uncultured Algibacter sp. | reverse complement strand
CATCACATAAATAGAAAGTATGGAGGTATAAATTTCAAAGCGCTTCATGCAATGATACATCAAGTTAAATCTTGGGTTAGCGACAATAATTTGAATAGATACTTTAATGAATTTTGTTTTAGAATAAACAGGTCTCAAAACAAAGCCACAATATTCAATAATCTTATTCTCAAAATGGTTAATAATAATAATAATAATAAAATCAATGAAGCCGAATTAATAAGTAACTAACTACTGACCTCTATAGTTTTTTTATTCAGGCACTTTTTCTTTTATTATTTAGAAAAAGAAAAGAGCTATCTATAGAAAGTTTTCATGATTCCTTAGTTTTGTTAGTTATAATATTGAGTCAGGTTTTTATGTTTGTATACACTTATACTGGTTTAAGATTTAATTCTATTTATGGATTAACTATTTTGTTTATGGGTATATTATTGAATATTGATTTACTAAATAATAAGATATTGTTCTTATTGAATTTTTTTAAAAAGAAATGAAAATAGCTTTCCTTACACCAGAGTTTCCTCATGAGCGTATTGGTCATTCCGGAGGAATTGGAACCAGTATAAAGCATTTAGCTATAGAATTAGAACGCCTAGGGCATGATGTTAGTTTATTGATATACGGTCAAAAAGAAGATGCTTTTTTTGAAGAGAATGGTTTACAGTTTTATTTAGTAAAAAACGTAAAATTTAAAGGGCTGTCTTGGTGGTTAACGAGAAAAAAAATACAAAAATTAATAAATAAGTTGCACAAGTCTAAAAAGATAGACATTATTGAAGCTCCAGACTGGACAGGTATAACTTCTTATATTAATGTGAATTGCCCTATAGTTATTAGAGAAAATGGGTCTGATACTTATTTTTGTCATTTAGATAATAGACCTGTTAAGGCTATTAATAGATTTCATGAAAAAAAAGCGTTACAGTCTGCAGACGGAATTATTGCCGTCAGTACATATACAGGAGCTTTAACCAATAAACTATTTGGGTTAAAAACATCTTTTACCGTTGTTCCTAATGCTGTAAACATGTTAGATTTTATAAAGTCAAATAGGAGTAGTATAGATAACAGTCCACCAGTGATTTTATATTTTGGAACCCTAATACGAAAGAAAGGACTTTTAGAATTGCCTTTAATTTTTAATTTAGTTCATGATCAATGTCCAGAAGCAGTTTTGGTATTAGTAGGTAAAGATAGTCATGACATTAAAACGAAAAGTAGCTCTACATGGAAACTTATGCAGCCGTTATTTAATGAATCAGCTTATAGTAATGTAAATTATCTAGGAGCTGTAGATTATTCACAAATGCGCGAGAAAGTAGAAACCGCTACAGTTTGTGTATTTCCTACTTTTGCAGAGGCTTTACCTGTGTCATGGTTAGAAGCTATGGCATTAGAGCGTCCTGTGGTTGCTAGTAATGTAGGTTGGGCTACAGATATTATTGATGACGGTATTAATGGGTTTTTAGTTCACCCAACAAAGCATGAAGATTATAGTAAACGTATTTTAGAAGTTATAAATGATAAAGATAAACAACATGAATTTGGACGTGCTGCTAAACAAAAAATAGAATCTTATTTTAGTGCACCAGTTGTTGCTGAAAAAAGTTTTGTTTTTTATAAAAAACATTTAAAATAATGATTGTTATTTATCATAAAAACAATAAAGTAGTTAGTGTTTTTGATTCAGATAAAAATCAAGAACTTAGTTTTGTGTCTTCTAATTTAAGCCTTACTGTTTATGAGCAAGCCAAGGTAAAACCAAATAATATTTTGGTATGGTGTCATATAGATAATAAAAGTTTTATTGATTTAGATTATATAGTATCCCAATGTTCTCAGTCTAATATTATGCTTTCTTTTTCTAAAAATGATTTTATGTCAAGTAGAATTGGTTATGTAGAAGAATCTCCTTTTTTAAAAGTTAATAAAACTGTAAAGTATCCTACCTGGTTAATGAGCAGTTTAATAGGTGTTATGTCTAGTCAATCTATTTTAGCATTTGAAGCCATATTAAAAAGCAATACAGATTTTGTTTATCAATTAAATGTTATAGCAAAAATAGGAATGCCAAAAGGATTGTTGTGTTATAGTGATCCAAATTTATTATTAGAAGGGTTTCCAAAGCAAATGGAAAAAGAAATAAGTAATATCACTTTTTTTAAATTTGTAAAACAATATTACAAGTGGGTCTGGTTCTATTTGTTGTTTTTTAATATTTTGATTTTTGAGAAACAATTTTTTGTAGCACCTTTTTTTTTAAGTCTTTTTAAAAGGAGAAAAACAAAAGGCTTAGATTTTAAAAGAAAAAAAGCACTGAATTTAAATAGTAATTTGTTAGAGACATATGATGTTATAATACCAACTTTGGGCAGAGCAAAATATTTACTTAATGTTTTAAGAGATTTATCAAATCAGACTTTATTGCCATTAAATGTTATTATTGTAGAGCAAAACGATATAGAAAAAAGTGTTTCTGAGTTGCCTTATATTAATAATGAAAATTGGCCGTTCACTATAAAACATCAACTTATACAGCAAACAGGAGCGTGTAATGCGCGTAATTTGGCATTAAAAAAAATAACATCTAATTATGTTTTTTTTGCAGATGATGATATTAGATTTGATAAAAATGTTTTAGAAAAAAGTATTGTTTTTTTGAAATCTAATAAGCTTAAAGCTATTACGTTAAGCTGTAGATTGAAGGGAGAAAAAGAAGCTTTCCCAGTACCAATACAATGGTCGTCTTTTGGGTCTGGTTGTAGTATTGTTGATTCTTCAATTTTAAATTCAGTTCAATTTAATATGGCTTTTGAACATGGTTTTGGTGAAGATTCAGATTTTGGAGCACAATTAAGGGAAATGGGTGTGGATATTTTATATTATCCAGATGTTATATTAAATCATATTAAGGCTCCAGTAGGAGGATTTAGAACGCTTTTTAAGCATCCTTGGGAAAAAGGTGAGATTCAGCCTAAACCTTCACCAACAGTGCTTTTATATAAGTTGCTTAATGAAACGAAATATCAATTGCTAGGATATAAATCGATATTATTCTTTAAGTATTATCGTGTTCAGTATGTGAAGAACCCATTTTTGTATTATAAACAGTTTAAAAAGCAATGGTCTGTTAGTTTGTATTGGGCTAATTTATTAAAAGAAGAAAATAAGTAAATATGAAGTTTTGCTTAATTATATGCACTTACATGCGCCCAAAGTCTTTGATGAATTTACTTAAGTCGGTTAGTAAACAAACTTTATATCCTAATGAGATATTAATTATAGATGGGTCTACGAATTTAGAGACTCAAAATATATTAAAAGAAAGCATATTTAATCATTTAAAATATTATAAAGTAGATGATGAGCATCGAGGGCTAACTAAGCAACGTAATTTTGGAATTAACTTAATTGAAAATAATACTGAAATAATTTGTTTTTTAGATGATGATATTATTTTAGACACTGATTATTTTAAAAATTTAATATATACCTATACTTTAAAACCAAGTGCTTTAGCAGTTGGAGGATATATAACTAATGAGGTAGTTTGGGAAAAAGAATGTTTACCAAAAAATAAAAAAAACTTTTATTATGATGGTTGGCAAAGGCTTGAACCTTTGCGATTTAAAATAAGAGGAACCTTTGGTTTGAAGCCAAATGTTGAACCAGGATTTATGCCACCATTTTCTCATGGGCGTTCAGTTAGTTTTTTACCTCCTTCAGGAAAAATATATGAAGTGGAGCAAATTATGGGAGGTGTTTCTAGTTATAGAAAAGAGCTGTTTAAAACCTTAGAGTTTTCAACTTATTTTGAAGGTTACGGACTTTATGAAGATGCTGATTTTTCGTTGCGCATAGCAAAAGAAGGGAAGTTGTATGTCAATACATCAGCAAGGTTAAAACATTTTCATGATGGATCCGGTAGACCAAATATGTTTAAATATGGAAAAATGGTTATTAGAAACGGTTGGTATGTATGGCGAGTGAAATACCCTAAACCTCCATTTATAGCTAAATTAAAATGGTATGGAACAGCAATGTTATTAACTGCTATAAGATTAGTAAATGTGATAACAACATCGAATAGAAAAAAAGCGCTAATGGAAAGCTTTGGTCGTATAGTTGGTTGGTTTTCTCTTATATTTACTCCTCCTAAGAATAAAAAATGAAATTTTTAATCATCACACATGTACTACATAAAAAAAAGGGAGGGCAATGGTTTGGCTATGCGCCCTATATTAATGAAATGAATTTATGGTTAAAGCATGTAGATGAGGTTGAAATATTAGGGTCTGTTATACTAGGTGGTATTACAGAAATAGAAAGTGACTATTTGCATGAAAATATAAACTTTGTAAAAATACCTTCAATTGCTTTTATAAGTTTAAAAAGGACATTGACTTCTATTTTATCTATTCCAGAAATTTTATTTAAATTATTTATAGCGTGCCATAAAGCTGATCATATTCATTTACGTTGCCCTGGAAATATAGGCCTATTAGGTAGTATTGTACAAGTTTTTTTTCCAAGTAAAATTAAGACAGCCAAATATGCAGGTAATTGGGATCCTAACTCAAAACAACCGTTAAGTTATAAGTTCCAGAAATGGATTTTATCTAATACTTTTTTAACTAAAAATATGCAAGTTTTAGTTTATGGAAAATGGGAAAGTCAAACGAAAAACATCAAGCCTTTTTTTACAGCAACTTTTAAAAATGTAGAAAGAGATGCTTATGAAGAAAGAGATTATTCAGGTCGTTTAAAGCTTGTTTTTATTGGGAGCTTGGTAAAAGGAAAACGACCGCTATTAGCTATTAAACTTCTTGAAGTTTTAAAAAAACAATCAAAACAAGTACATTTGGATATGTATGGAGATGGTATATTAAAAGATGATTTACAAAAATATATTGTTGAGAATGAAATTGAAAATAATATTACACTTCATGGTAATAAATCAAAGGAGATTATTAAAGAGGCGTTAAAGAAAACGCACTTTTTGCTTTTACTTTCTAAATCAGAGGGTTGGCCAAAAGCAATTGCAGAAGCTATGTTTTTTGGAGTTATACCAATAGCAACGTCTATTTCTTGTGTTCCGTATATGTTAGATTATGGGAAAAGAGGTATTTTAATTGAACCAGATTTAAGTACAGCAGTAGCAACCTTAAATAAGAAGATTGAAGATTATTCTTTATTAAAATCAATGTCGAATAACGCTTTAAAATGGTCTCAAAACTACACTTTAGATCTTTTTGAGACTGAAATTATTCAACTATTAAAATAGCAATGAAGGTTTTACAAGTTATAGATTCTTTAAATACTGGTGGAGCGGAAAGAGTGGCTGTTAATTATGCGAATTTATTAGCAGAATATGTTGAAGTATCTTCTTTGTGCACTACTAGAGCGGAAGGCTTATTAAAAAAAGATTTATTGAAAAAAGTTCAATATTTATTTTTGAACAAAAAATCAACTTTTGATTTTAATGCCATAAAAAAGATTAATTCTTTTATTAAAAGAAATGAAATAGATATTTTACATGCACATGCTTCTTCTTTCTTTATAGCAACAATTATTAAACTTTTAAACCCTCAATTGTCTTTAATATGGCATGAACATTACGGGAATAGGGAAGAGTCATCAAAAAGGGATCAATTTATTTTAAAGATTTGTTCTTACTTTTTTTCATGTATAATTACTGTGAATAAAAACCTGAAGATAAGGTCTGAAGCTAAACTTTTAAGTAAGAAAGTTTATGTTTTAGAAAATTATCCAGTAATCAACGCTTCAATAAAACAAACAGTACTTAAAGGAAGTTTGGGTAAACGAATTATTTGTTTAGCTAATTTAAGACCTGATAAAGATCACCTAAATTTAATTAATGCTTATAATAAGGTAAATAAATATCATTCAGATTGGAGCTTGCATTTGGTTGGTAAATTTTACGATGACGATTATCATAATTTGATAAAAGAATTAATTTTCCAATTAAAATTAGAAAATAACGTTTTTATATATGGAAGTTGTGTTGATGTTAATCACATATTAAAACAAAGTGATATAGCGGTATTATCTTCAAAATCAGAAGGATTGCCATTAGCTTTATTGGAGTATGGATTGTCTAGTTTACCTGTTGTTGCTACTAACGTTGGGGATTGTAGTCGAGTTATTTCAAGTATAAATGAAGGTGTGTTAGTTGAAAGTGAAAATTATAAAGCCTTAGCCGATGGATTATTAAGGTGCATTGAGAGCAAGGGTTTTAGAAATAATTTAGGACGTAACTTATATTTAAAAATATCAACGTCTTTTACAGAAAGAAATACTTTAGAATCTTTAATGGAAATTTACAAATTTAGTAAAACATGAAATTAGAGACATATTATAAGCTTCTTGTTTTTCATGTGGTTTTGGCTATTGGAATTTTTATGTTTAGACCATTAGCGCTCGTTTATTTTTTGTTTATAACGTCTTTTTTTAGTTACAAAATTTTAATGACGCCTAAAAAAAACAAAACACTTTATGTCTTGTTTGCATGTGCTTATATGGTAGGTATAGAAGTGTTCTTAAGAATGAATGGAGGAACCTTTTTTTATGAGTCTATTAAGTATTTAGTTACTTTATTTTGCATTATGGGAATAATTAGTAATAGTTTTTCAAATAATTCACTCATATATTTATTGTACATTTTATTATTGGTACCTGGTATATTTGTTGCTGTTACAGAAATGGGTTTTGAAACTAATATTAGAAAAGCTATAGCTTTCAATTTAAGTGGACCTATTTGCTTGGGAATTGCGGCAGTGTTTTGTTATAAACGTAATGTAAGGTTTAAACATATAAAATATATTTTGTCTGCATTTTTATTACCATTGGTTAGTATGACCGTGTATTTAATTTTATTTACTCCCAATTTAGAAGTAGCTATAAAAGGAACAGGATCTAATTTTATGACATCTGGAGGATTTGGTCCCAATCAAGTAGCTACCGTTTTAGGTATTGGAATGTTTGCTATGGCGGTACGTTTCTTTATGTCTCAAGAAAAACTTTTTAATAGGCTAATAGATTTAGTCTTATTTGGAGTATTAAGTTATAGAGCGCTTATAACATTTAGTAGAGGAGGTGTTATAACCGCTATTGTTATGATTTTGTTTTTTATATGTCTATATTATTTAAAAGCAAATATAAAAACAAGGTTTAAAATAAAATTTACACTGTTGTTTTTTTTAATATCTATGTTCTTTATATGGATGTTTAGTACCATGCAAACTGCTGGTTTTATTGAGAAGCGTTACGCAAATGAAGATGCTTTAGGGCGAGAAAAGCAAGATTTAACAACAGGAAGAATTAGTTTAGCTGCTTTTGAGTTTAATGAGTTTATTAATAATCCTTTTTTTGGAATTGGGGTTGGTAAAGTCAAAGAAGAACGTTTTACAGAAACGGGAATTGTAGCAGCATCTCATAACGAAATGAGTAGAATTGTTGCAGAACATGGTTTGTTTGGTGTTTTTGCCTTCTTAATTTTATTGATTACACCACTTGTTTTTAGACTTAAAAATAAATCCAATTTATTCTTCTATTCCTTCTATTTGTTTTGGCTACTGACTATTAATCACTCAGCAATGCGTATTGCAGCACCAGCATTTATCTATGCATTATCTTTACTAAATATAACTTATGAAAAAACTCCTATACATAGGAAACCAGTTATCGCAGAAAGATAAAACGGTTACTACAATTGATACATTAAGTAAGTTGCTATACAATGAAGGCTATGATATTGTCACAGCTTCTAGTAAAATAAATAAAGGATTACGGCTAGTAGATATGCTACGTCATGTTATAAAATACAGAAATAAAGTAGATTTCGTATTAATAGACACATATAGTACCTCTAATTTTTATTACGCCTACTTGTGTAGTCTATTATGCAGATTATTAAAGTTAAAATACCTCCCTATTTTACATGGGGGAAAACTTCCTGTTAGATTAGAGAATAGTCCAAAACTAAGTAAATCAATATTTAATAATTCTTATAAAAATATAGCACCTTCAGAATACATTAAATCTAGTTTTGAAAACTTAGGCTATTCTAATATAAAAGTTATACCTAATTCAATTGAAATTGATAATTATAAGTTTCAACAAAGAAAAATTGTAGATGTTAGATTGCTATGGGTTCGGTCATTTACAAGTATTTATAATCCTAATTTGGCTATAGAAGTATTATTTAAATTAAAACAACAAGACATTAATGCTTTATTGTGTATGGTAGGACCAGATAATGATGGTTCTTTAGAAAAAGCAAGGGAATATGCTCAGGAATTAAATGTAGAAGTCAAATTTACAGGTAAGTTATCTAAAAGTGAGTGGATAGAATTATCTACAAATTACAATATTTTTATTAACACTACAAATTTTGATAATATGCCAGTAAGTGTCATTGAGGCAATGGCTTTAGGTTTACCAATAATATCTACTAATGTGGGAGGAATACCATTTTTAATTGAAAATGAGAAAGATGGGCTTTTGATTAACCCAAATGATGCCGATTTATTTGTAGAAACTATTATAAAAATTAGAAGAGAAAGTAAAGATTGCAATGAAATGGTTTCAAATGCAAGAAGAACAGTAGAGCTATTTGATTGGGAAACTGTTAAGCAAAAATGGTTTAAGGTCTTGAAATAAATTAGGGGCTAATCAAAATTAACTTATTATCTTTATCACCTCTCAAATACGTGTTTTATAATGTTTAAGAAAGGTATTCATTTTGATATTTCTGAAAGAAAAATTCTTCTTAGGCTTTTCGATATACTTTCTGTTTTTGGAGTTTTATATTTTGTTGGTAATACTTTTAATTTTAACTATTTCAGAATTACTGAAGAAAATTGGAAATGGATATTCGTTTTAGTTTTATATATATCCGTTTTCGGAACTATTTTTGAGCTTTATGACTTACAAAGTTCAAGTAAAATTGAAAAGGTATCTGGTAATATTGTATTAACTGTTTCTGTTACGGTTTTATTCTATTTTTTAACACCATTTTTCACCCCAGTTTTACCAGATAATAGACTTCAAATATTGTATTTCTATCTCGCAATACTAATTGCTTTATTTATTTGGCGTTTAGCTTATCTAACATTTATCGTATCTCCTCGGTTTTATAAAAAAGTGTTAATTATTGGAGAAATATCCAATATTAAAACGATTATAAAATCTTTTAATGATTTAGATCCTAACTATAAAATTATTGGTTTTATAAATTGTGAAATTAATAGAAATGATAAAGTTAAGTTTAATGAAATTGTAGAGTATAGCCCTAAACAGGTTTATCAAGTAATTAAAGACGAAAACATATCAGAAATTGTTATTGCTAGTTATAATTCTGAAAATATCACATCTAACATTTATAAATATTTAATTACATTATTAGAAAGTGGTTTCTCTATAAAAGAATATACCCAGGTCTATGAGGATATGACGCATCGTGTACCTGTTCAATTTGTTGGTAAAGATTTTTATAAATATTTTCCTTTTAGCAGAAGTAATCACAATAAAATGTATTTGTTTTTTCATCGTTTTTTTGATTTGTTTGTTTCTATTACAGGTTTGGTAATTGGAATTTTAATTTTCCCACTCATTTTTATAGGTAATTTATTGGGTAATAGAGGTCCTTTGTTTTATACTCAAGAGCGCATTGGTAAAAGTGGTTCTATATTTAATATTATTAAATATAGAACCATGGTGAAAAATGCTGAAAAAAATGGAGCGGTTTGGGCACAAAAAAATGATTCTAGAATAACACCTTTTGGTCGATTTTTAAGAAATACACGATTAGATGAATTTCCTCAATTTATTAATATTTTAAGGGGTGATATGAGTTTAATAGGCCCAAGACCTGAGCGTCCTCATTTTGTTAGAGAATTATCTCAAATTTTACCATTTTATGAAACGCGACATATTGTTAAACCAGGACTTACAGGTTGGGCGCAAGTAAAAACTAGATATGGCTCATCTGTTGATGATAGTTTATTAAAGCTACAATATGATTTATATTATATAAAATACCGTAGTTTCTTTTTGGATGTCAATATCCTAATAAAAACAATAAGCACTATGATTTTCTTTAGAGGACAGTAATTGTTTTGTTATAATAATAAACTAAGTAAATATATCTTATAAATAGAGCCATTAAGAAAGGAATTAAACCTAAAGCATAAACTTGCACACCAATTACCCAATATAACATTAAAAGACATAAAAGGATAGCTAAAAGCTTTATATACTTAATGAACCAAATTTTGATTTTCTTTTTAAGAAATTGGTCACCTACAAAAATATTCAAAGCAAAGGCCCAAAGTAAATTATAATTTTGATGAGTTCCAGAATGATCAGTAGCAAACCATAGTAATAGAATAACAATGCCTATGAGACCAGTAATTGAGAACAAAATAATATCTAGCCAAACAGATTGTTTACTTTTTTTGAAGTCATTATAAGTAATGTAAATAATTAACAATCCAAAAATTCCAATAATTGATAGTGGACTAGTAATAAAACTAAAACTTGAAGATTCTTTTTTGTCTTTATGTTTATTTAAAACATGAGATTCTTTTACAAGTTTTTCATTAGTGTTTATTAGTGTTGCGTTTTCAAAAAAACTATGAATATATTTAGGTAAAAACATATGTTCTTTTGCTGTAGCTTCTCTATCTATAACAGAACCAAGAGCTATATCTATTCCAAAAGAACCCCAAGAATTTCTATTTAAATTTCCGTGTATAAGTTGTCTGAATTTCTGATTTTTAAAATCACTTGGTGTATTAAAACTAATCTTGTTTTCTAGTGCTATTTGAGAGACATCTCTAATTTTTGTAGCGCAGTTATCAAAAAAGAATTCGTAAAGGTAATTCCTGTTTTCAGGTTTATAATTATTTATTAGAAAGTTGAAAAGCTTTTGTTTTTCATCTTTAGATAAATTTAAAACTTGCTCTTTAACGTCTCTATTTTGTTTAATGTAAAACCTTAAGAAATCGTAAAAATTACTTGCGCCTATAGAGTAATCCAGTTTCCCTCTGCAAAAATTTAAATAGAAATTTGGAGCATAAAAATCAAATCTGCCGTAATCAAACGTTTTATCAAAATTACTATTAGGGTCTTTTATTCTAAAGGAATTATGTCCAAATGCATCATTTAATGAAGTTCCTGGTCCAATAGTTAATACGCTAATTTCAGCTTGCGGAGATAACATATCCTGTTGCGCATTAGTAATCGAAAAAGGTAATAAGAATAAGAATAGAAGCTGTCTTTTAAGCATAGTATAGTTTAAGATTATCTAAAAATACTAAGATCAATTTTTAACGAAAAAACATTAGAATATAAAGCTACACTTTGATCGCCAATATCTGTAAAGGCATAATCAATTTGGACACCATTATATTTAAAACCAACACCAAAACTAGGTTGGAAACTTAATTTTTCGGTACTATCTATTTGTAATTCATTTTGAAAATTGCCCATTCCAGCTCTTAAATAAACAGTTTCTAAATACCCGAATTCAAAACCTAATGCGGGGTTTACACTAGCAAAAGATGTTGAAATAACATCATTGTTTTCTTCAAAACGAACATTTAAATTTACTGAAGTTAGCAGTGTATAATCATAATTAAAATCGACCAATTTGGAAATTCCAATTTGTAATTTAGGAATTGTAATTTCTGTAGTTTCTGGTAATTCTTGGTTTTGTCCTTCTACAGCATCTCTAATGGTTGCAAATTCATCTTCGTCTATAGTCCATGTATTATAAGTTGTTGTTATGTCTCTAACCATAATGCCAAACTTCAAATTATTGTCTGTTTCAAACTGTATTCCAGCATCAAAGCCAAAACCCCATGAAGAAGCAAAATCACCAATAATACGGCGTATTACTTTTGCATTTATACCATAACTTAAACCTTGTACAGGTAAATCTCTAGCATAAGAAAATGTTAAGCCGTAATCTGCAGTAGAAAACAAACTAATTCTATCATAATTAATATTTCCTTGCGCATCTATAAGTTGCGTGGTATTAAGAATATCATCAACCGCAAATCTAATTAAAGAAACTCCAATAGCGCTTCTATCATCCAAAGGCATTGCAAATGCGGCATAATCATAATTTGCAATATTTGCAAAATAGCTAGAATGCATTAACGATAATTGACTGTCTTCTAGAATAAGCAACCCTGCAGGATTCCAATATCCAGAGTTTACATCACTAGTATGAGATGTTACTGCGTTGCTCATACCTAATGCAGCAGCATCCACGCCTATATTCATAAACTCATTTGAATATTTTCGGGTAGTTTGACTCGTTAAAGTCAGTGACATAATGGTAAATAATGCAGTTATGTAACTTTTCAAGTGTAATTTTTTTACAAAGATGCACATAATACCAATTTTATCATAGAATTTCAGATTGAAACTTCCTAGTTTTAGTATAAATGCTCTTAATATTTATAGTTATTAACTTGAAATTATAATAGATATTGTTTTAGACTAAAATTGTTTATTATTTTTACAATCCAGAAAAATCTATTTATGAAGAAGTATATTCCTAATGCTTTAACGCTTGCAAATTTATTTTGTGGCAGTGTAGCTGTTTTTTTTGCTGTGAATAACAATTTTGTTTTGGCAGCTTTATTTGTTTTTTTAGGAATATTTTTTGATTTTTTTGATGGTTTCTTTGCTCGTAAGTTTAATGTGCAAGGTGAATTAGGCTTGCAATTAGATTCATTAGCAGATATGGTTACTAGCGGACTGGTTCCTGGTTTAATTATGTTTAAACTTTTAGGATTGACTGGATCAAACTGGGGAGAAGGTCATGAAAATGGATTTGTAGATGCTCTATTTGAAATATCTGGCTCTGGTTTTTTACCATTTTTTGGACTCGCAATTACTTTAGCATCTGCTTACCGCTTGGCTAAATTTAATATCGATACAGAACAACAAACGTTTTTCAAAGGTTTGCCAACACCAGCTAATACTTTGTTAATAGTTTCATTACCCTTAATAATGGAATTTCAGAATAACGATTTAATAAATGAAATCATTTCAAATAAATGGTTTTTAATAATTTTAACAGCAGTTAGTTGTTATATTTTAAACGCGAATACTAGATTATTTGCTTTAAAATTTAAAAATTATGGTTTTAAGGAAAATGCAATTCGTTATATTTTTATTATACTTTGTGTTGTATTACTAGTTGTATTACAATTTGCAGCAATTCCTGTTATTATTTTACTTTACATAATCATGTCTGTAATAGACAATTTAACTTCCAAATAAATTAATCATGTTAGAGAATATTTTCATACTATTAATGTTAGTAATTTTACAAGCTGTATTAGGTTTTGATAACCTATTATATATTTCTTTAGAAAGTAAAAAAGCACCTATTGCAGATCAAAAAAAAGTTAGAAAAACAGGAATTCTAATAGCTATTGTTTTAAGAATTGTATTGCTTTTTGTTTTAGTGTCTATTATTGACTTTTTTCAAGAGCCTTTTTCTTTCTTATCTGGAGGAATTAAAGATATTGTGCATTTTGCATTTAATGGGCATAGTTTAATTGTTCTTGCTGGAGGAGGTTTTATTATTTATACAGCTATTAAAGAAATTTGGCATATGATTTCTACAAGTGACTTATCTCATGATGTTGAAGGTGGAGATAATAAAAGAAGCAAGTCATCAAATGCTGTAATAGCAAGTATTGTTTTGATGAATTTAGTGTTTTCTTTTGATTCTATTTTAGCCGCAATAGGTTTGACTAGTGATATTGATAATAGTACAACAGCATTTATTATCATGGCAATAGCTATTGTTGTAAGTGGTTTATTGATGCTTATATTAGCAGATAAAATATCAGTATTTTTAGCTAAAAATAGAATGTATGAAGTCTTAGGACTTTTCATTCTGTTTATTGTGGGTATTATGTTAGTAACAGAAGGAGGACATTTAGCGCATTTAGAACTTTTTGGGGAACATATTGTGCCAATGAGTAAAACAACATTTTATTTTGTATTAGCTGTTTTAGTAATAGTAGATGTTGTGCAAGGGCGTTACCAGAAAAAGTTATTAAAAGAACAGAAACGAGAGAGCCATTAATAACTCTTATTTATTCTGATTTTTTCTTAGGAGTTCGTTTAGCTTTTTTTAAGCTTTCATTGAGCATCCATTCAAGTTGACCATTAGTGCTGCGGAATTCATCCGCAGCCCATTTCTCAATAGCTTTAAGCATATCTTCATTTAAACGCAATGCGAAAGCCTTTTTCTTGGTCATAATTAAATTTTATTTAAGTACCTATTTAAAAGACCGTCAATGACATCTCTATTTTGAGTGCCAATTAAAATCTTTTTACCATAATTTAAGGTTAATTGTATTCCTATATCTCCTTTTACATTAATAGCAATACCATTTTTCTTTTCCATTGCCAACCACCTTTTAAGCCCCAACCTCCATATTCTGATAAAGCATAGTACTTTCTAGTTTCTGCTTTTTTTATATTTTCCCATAATATAGTTTTCATTTTAAAATGAAAAGGAAAAAATTGATAATGTATGCCTATTTCGTCAATTCGTGTTTTTAATTTAAAAATAAAAATAACTCCAACAGCTGCTAAAATAATACATACAAGGCTAAAATATTTAATTAAACTCATATCATTATTATTTACAAAAATATTTGTAATTATAATAAGAGGCGGTATAATTGAGACAATTAATAAAATTTTTAGTGATGTTTGTGTGAAGCCTTGTTCTTCTATGAAAATCCTCATTTTAGTGGTTTAAAGTTCCTGTGTTTAAAACCGGAGAAGCATCTTTGTCTCCACAAAGTATTACCATTAAGTTGCTAACCATTGCAGCTTTTCGTTCTTCGTCTAAATCTACAATTTGCTTTTTACCTAATTCTTCAAGAGCCATTTCAACCATACTTACTGCACCTTCAACTATTTTGTGTCTAGCTGCAACAATTGCTGTAGCTTGTTGGCGTTTTAACATGGCATTTGCTATTTCTTGAGCATAGGCTAAATAACCAATTCTAGCTTCTAAAACTTCAATGCCTGCAATAGATAAACGCTCATCAATTTCTTTTTCTAAAGCTTCACTAACTTCATTAACGCTAGATCTTAATGTAATGTCTTCTGTATGTCCATCATCTGCAAAATTATCATAAGGATACATGCTTGCTAGTTTTCTAACAGCTGCATCTGTTTGTACACGAACAAAATTTTCATAGTTATCAACATCAAAAGCAGCCTTATAAGTGTCTTTTACGCGCCAAACTAAAATTGTGCTTATCATATAACTGGGTTGCCTAGTTTATCATTTACTTTTAAGCGTTCACTGTCAAAATTACTAGCGCGAAGCGATATTTTCTTTCTAGAGTAAAACGGATTTATCCAATAAAAACCATTTGATAATTTATTTCTATACATTTGAAAAGGTTCTTTTTTGAATAGAATTTTAAAAAGTACTATTGTCCCTTTTATTATATTTATGATAAAAAAAGGAATGGACGTAATAAAGATACATTGAAAAGGGTAGAGGTGATTCCAGCCAATTAATTCCATGATAATACCAATTAATATAATTACTAGTGATATTTTAATGAAAAGGAAATAATGTTTTTTGAATTTTAAATCTTCGGAACTAGATAAAATAAATAATGTAGGTAACTGAAAAAGAATAAGTATCATATAGAAGTATACTTCCGAAAGTGACATTTTTAGCTTTTAAATTATGTTTTTCGAATTTACTTCGTAGATGTGGTTTATTCTCTAATCTTCTTTTTACGCAATTCAAAGTTTTGACCAAGATACACTTTACGTACCATTTCATCACTAGCAAGTTCTTCAGGTTTACCTGCTTTAAGAATACTACCTTCAAACATTAAGTATGTTCTATCTGTAATAGCTAGTGTTTCTTGTACGTTATGGTCTGTAATAAGAATACCAATATTTTTTTTGGTAAGTTGTGCTACAATACGCTGAATATCTTCTACAGCAACTGGATCTACACCAGCAAAAGGTTCATCTAAAAGTATAAAATTAGGATCGGTAGCCAATGCACGAGCAATTTCGGTACGTCTACGTTCTCCACCAGATAATAAATCGCCTCTACTTTTTCTAATATGTCCTAAGCTAAATTCGTCAATTAAAGATTCCATTTTATAAAGTTGTTCTTTCTTACTTAGCTTAGTAAGTTGAAGAACGCTTAAAATATTATCTTCAATGCTTAATTTTCTAAAAACTGAAGCTTCTTGAGCTAGATACCCAATACCATTTTGAGCACGTTTATACATTGGGAATTTTGTAATATCTGTATTGTCTAGATAAATATTTCCGCCGTTAGGTTTAACAAGTCCAACAATCATGTAGAAAGATGTGGTTTTACCAGCGCCGTTAGGACCTAATAAACCAATAATTTCACCTTGATTAACTTCAAGAGAAACAGATTTTACAACTTTTCGTCCGCTATAGGACTTCATCAAATTTTCGGCTCTTAATATCATATCTGTATAATGAACGCTAAAAATAGTAAATTCATATACACTATTATAGCATGTTGTAAAATTATATTATTGGTTTTGTTCTTCTAGGGCACCCCAAAATTTGTAAGCACGACGTAAATGAGGAATTACCATGGTGCCTCCCACTAAAGTTACAATACTTAAAACTTCAACAACTTCTTCTTTTTTTAATCCTACTTTATAGCTTGCTTCTAAATGATATTTAGCACATATATCACATCATAATACAGTAGAAGCTACTAGATCTAATGGCTCTTTTGTTTTAACATCTAGAGTTTCTTACGCGTTAAGCGCCAGCATTTAGATTAAAAATTCGTTTTAGGATTTTATTGTTATCAGCTAAAATTTTGTCATTCATTTTAGCACGATAACCATTAAATTTATTAATAATATCAGCCATTTTTTCTTACTTTACGTTCTTTTCTTTCTTGATTTCTAATAACTATTTTAGAAATATATATACTTACTTGGTATAGAATTATAATAGGAATTGCAACAATAATTTGACTCGCAATATCTGGAGGTGTTATAATTGCTGATAAAATTAATACACCTACTAAAGCAAATTTTCTGTATTTGCGTAAAACTTCAGGTGTAACCAATCCTACTTTAGTTAGGAAGTATATGATAATTGGCAGTTCAAATATTAACCCAGAAGCTAATACGGAGGCTCTTATTAAACCGATATAACTGTTTAAATCAAAATCGTTATGAACTTTATCTGCAACCTGGTATGTTCCTAAAAAGTTAATAGATAGAGGACAAATAATGTAATAACCAAAAAGACATCCTGTAAAAAACAACAATGATGAAATAATAATGAAACCGCGAGAATGTTTGCGCTCATTAGAATGCATTGCAGGACTTACAAAACGCCATAATTGAAATATAACATAAGGAAAAGCTATAATGAAACCAAACGTTATTGAGGTCCAAATATGTGCAGAAAACTGTCCTGCCATGGTTCTACTTTGAACCTCAAAATCGAAATCTGTACCGCAAAAACTATCAAAACCTAGAAGCTGAGAGGCTTTACATAAAACATCGTATGTTAAAAAATCTGACTTTGAAGGGCCAAAAATTAAAGTATCAAAAATGAAACTTTTCATTAGAAACGCTCCTGTTGCTGCTATAAGAACTGCACTTACAGCTCTAATTAAATGCCATCTTAAATCTTCGAGATGATCTAGAAATGACATCTCACCTATATTTTTTTTCGCCATTATATAATTCCTTCTTTTACTAAATCGTGTATATGTATAACACCCGCATAATTACCGTCTTTTTCTACCAACAACTGAGATATACCGTAAGTTTCCATGACTTCTTTGGCTTCAACCGCCATTTCATCACTATTAATTCTTTTTGGGCTGGCACTCATAATTTCTTTTGCCGTTAAACCAGAAAAATCTGCATTTTTTGTTAGCATTCGTCTTAAATCTCCATCGGTTACAATACCAATAATTTTATTATTCTCAATAACGGCGGTCATTCCTAGTCGCTTTTCTGTCATTTCAATAATAACATCATTGATGTTAGCATCTCCAGAAACTTGAGGTTTTTCATTAACTGAAGAAATATCATTAACTCTTAAATATAATTTTTTACCTAAAGCGCCACCTGGATGGTATTTAGCAAAATCTGTACTTGAAAATTGTCGTAACTCTAAAAGGCAAACAACAAGAACATCACCAATTACTAATTGTGCGGTAGTACTTGTAGTTGGTGCTAAATTATTAGGGCAAACTTCTTTCTCTACATAAGCATTTAAAACAAAATCAGCTTCTTTACCAAGAAAAGAGTCCTTATTTCCAGTAATAGCAATCATTTTGTTTTTCGCTCTTTTTATAAGAGGTACTAAAACTTTAATTTCTGGTGTGTTTCCACTTTTAGAAATGCAAATAACAACATCATCTTCTAGAATTAAACCTAAATCACCATGAATAGCGTCTGCAGCATGCATAAATACAGAAGGTGTTCCTGTAGAGTTAAGTGAGGCTACAATTTTACTTGCTATAATAGCACTTTTACCAATTCCTGTAATAATAATGCGCCCTTTAGAACCGTATATGAGCTCTACAGAAGATCTAAAGTCATCATTTACAAAATTGGCTAAATTTAAAATAGCATTGCCTTCTGTTTCAATAGTTTGTTTAGCAATATCTATAATTGAGCTGTTTCTATTCAAAATTTATTATATTTTAGTTGATGATTTTAAAGATTTTATTATCTTTAATCTCATTCAAAATTAAGTTTTGCTTAGATTTGAATTTTCGTTACAAAACTAACGAAAAAAATGATGAGGGCTCTCGAAATGCATTATTAAATTAGGCCGCTATTTTTAGGTATATTTAGTATGTTTTTAAAAATAAATATTTAATTCAATTTATGTTAATAGATAAAAGTGAATTACACGCTGAGTTAAAAAAATATTTTGGATTTAATAAATTCAAAGGATTACAAGAAGATGTTGTAGAAAGTTTATTATCAGGTAGACATACATTTGTAATAATGCCTACAGGAGGTGGTAAATCTTTATGTTACCAATTGCCGGCATTAATGCAAGAAGGTACAGCCATAGTAGTTTCTCCATTAATAGCCTTGATGAAAAATCAAGTAGATGCTATTAGAGGAATCTCTAAAGAAGAAGGTATCGCACATGTTCTAAACTCTTCATTAAATAAAAGTGAGGTTAAGCGTGTTAAAGAAGATATTGTTAATGGTATTACAAAATTGTTATATGTTGCACCAGAATCATTAACAAAAGAAGAAAACGTTGAATTTTTACGTACTGTAAAAATTTCTTTTATGGCTATTGATGAAGCGCACTGTATAAGTGAGTGGGGGCATGACTTTAGACCAGAATATAGAAACTTAAGACACATTATTGGTAGAATAGGGACTGGAATTCCAATTATAGGATTAACAGCCACCGCCACTCCAAAAGTACAAGAAGATATTATTAAGAATTTAGGAATAGGAGATGCTACAACTTTTAAAGCATCTTTTAATAGACCTAATTTATATTACGAAGTACGTCCAAAAACTAAAAGTGTAGATACAGATATTATTCGTTTTATAAAACAAAACGATGGCAAGTCTGGTATTGTTTACTGTTTAAGTCGAAAACGAGTAGAGGAATTAGCTCAAGTATTACAAGTAAACGGTATAAATGCCGTACCATATCATGCAGGGTTAGATGCAAAAACAAGAAGCAGTCATCAAGATAAATTCTTAATGGAAGATGTAGATGTTGTGGTTGCAACCATAGCATTTGGAATGGGAATAGATAAACCAGATGTACGTTTTGTAATTCATAATGATATACCCAAAAGTATAGAAAGCTATTATCAAGAAACAGGAAGAGCAGGACGAGATGGAGGAGAAGGCCATTGTTTAGCCTATTATGCCTATAAAGATATTGAGAAGCTTGAAAAATTTATGTCTGGCAAGCCAGTTGCAGAGCAAGAAATTGGTCAAGCATTATTACAAGAAGTTGTAGCATTTGCAGAAACATCTATTTCTAGAAGAAAATTTATTTTGCATTATTTTGGAGAAGAATTTGATAATGCAACAGGTGAAGGTGGAGAAATGGATGACAATATACGTCATCCCAAAAAGCAAAATGAAGCAAAAGAGGATGCTGCTTTATTGATAGGAATTGTTAAAAAAACAAATCAAAAATATAAATCTAAAGATCTTGTAAATGTTATTATAGGTAAGGAAAATGCCTTAATAAATTCGCACAAGTCCCATCTGCAACTATTTTTTGGAGATGGAAAATATAAAGATAACAAATATTGGATGGCTCTATTACGACAAGTATTAGTGGCTGGTTATCTTAGAAAGGATATAGAAACATATGGTGTAATAAAATTAAAACCATCTGGGGAGGAGTTTATTAAATCTCCAAAATCTTTCATGATGACAGAAGATCATATTTTTGAAGGAGAACAAGAAGATGGATCTATTATTATAGCCCAAAAAGGAACAGGTGCAGTCGCAGATGCCGCTTTAATGACTATGCTTAAAGACTTACGTAAAAAGAATGCTAAGAAATTAGGAGTGCCTCCGTTTGTTATTTTTCAAGACCCTTCATTAGAGGATATGTCTCTAAAATACCCAGTTAGTATTGCCGAATTAAGTAATGTGCACGGTGTTGGAGACGGAAAAGCTAAGAAATACGGAAAAGATTTCGTGCAATTAATAGCGACTTACGTTGAAGAAAACGATGTCATTTGTCCAGATGATATGGTTGTTAAATCTACTGGAACTAATTCTGCATTAAAGCTGTATATTATTCAGAACATTGATAGAAAATTACCATTAGATGATATTTCTTCATCAAAAGGTATGTCTATGGAAGATTTTATCAAAGAAATGGAAGTTATTGTTTATTCGGGTACTACGCTTAATATAGATTATTGGCTTCATGATATTTTAGATGAAGATCAACAAGAAGAAATACATGATTACTTCATGGAATCTGAAACCGATGATATAGATACGGCTATTGAAGAATTTGATGGAGATTATGATGATGAAGAGCTTAGGTTGTATCGTATTAAATTTATATCAGAGGTTGCAAATTAATTTATTATATGGCGTTACCTAAAGGTTAGGCTTTACACTATATCTTTTTTTGTACTTAACTTGTTTTAGTATCTCGTAAAGTTTTAGTTTCTATAAAAATAAATAGTCTTTTGTGAAATTGGAGTAAGTACAAAAAAAGATGTCGTTTCAATCCTTAACGAGAAGCCTGTTATAAACTTTTACCTTTTGCCTTTTCACTTAAAACATTAAACCATATCTTTGCTCTTTCTTTAAAAAATAGAACAATGCAAGACGGTTTATACGCAAAATTTAACACTACAAAAGGCGAAATTATAGTAGCTTTAGAATACAAAAAAACACCTGGTACGGTTGGTAACTTTGTTGCATTAGCCGAAGGTAACATGGAAAACTCTGTGAAATCTCAAGGAATACCATATTATGATGGTTTAAAATTCCATAGAGTAATTCCAGATTTTATGATTCAAGGCGGATGTCCTCAAGGATCTGGAACAGGAAATCCAGGGTATAAATTTGAAGATGAAATTCACCCAGATTTAAAACATGATGCTCCGGGCGTATTGTCTATGGCAAATGCAGGTCCAGGAACAAACGGAAGTCAGTTTTTCATAACTCACATTGCAACAGACTGGTTAGATGGTAAACATACCGTTTTTGGTAAAGTAACAGAAGGTCAAGATGTTGTAAATGCTGTAGCTCAAGGTGATTCTATCGAAACTTTAGAAATTGTAAGAGTTGGTGCAGAAGCAGAGGCTTATAATGCTATAGAAGCTTTTAGAACTTTTGAAGGATCTAGAGAACAAATATTAGCAGAAGCAAAAGCAAAAACAGAAGCAGAATTAGAAAACCTTGCTGTTGGATTTAATAAAACGGATAGCGGATTACGCTACCAAATAATTCAAGAAGGTTCTGGAGTAAAAGCAGAAAAAGGACAAACTGTTTCTGTGCATTATAAAGGACAACTAACAGACGGTACTGTTTTTGATTCTTCATATAAACGTAATACGCCAATAGATTTTCCATTAGGAGTAGGACAAGTTATTCCAGGTTGGGATGAAGGTATTAGTTTATTAAAAGTAGGAGATAAGGCGCGTTTTGTAATTCCTAGTGATTTAGCTTACGGAAGTGCAGGAGCAGGAGGAGTAATCCCTCCAGATGCATCACTTATTTTTGATGTAGAATTAATGGAAGTAAAATAAACATAATTATTTTATATATTAAAGGCACCTAATTGTATTAGGTGCCTTTTTTGTTTAAAGCATTTATTTAGTTGAAAATTAAATTAACAGTAAGAAAATTAGTTTTTTAACTTATAATCATTTTGTTTGTCGATTTTATTTTTATGTTTTTTGCTACTCTTTTAATTTAACGGTATGGTAAGTGTTAAAGAGACAGATTTATATTCAGAAGTTTTAAAAGAAATTAATTATTCTTTTGGAACAGTATATATATTTAATGGGTATGTGATTTCTGAAATTAATAAAGGATTAAGCTTTAATTGGAAAGATCATGGTAAAGTTATTGTTGATGATGTTGTTTGTTTTTTAGGAACAGATGGAAGTGAATTAATATATATATCAAATAGAATAAATTCATATTCGGTTGTAGCTTCAGATTGGTTAAAGTATTTTAAAAATAGTTATTCTCTTAAGGAGTATTATATAGTTTCAGAAACTAAGACTAGTAAACTAGGTTTAATGGTTGAAAATTTGTTTTTCAATAATAAAATAAAAAAATTCAATTCTTTACATGCAGCTATTAATTGGATAAAAAAAGGTATTGATGAAATGTCTTAAGTATCATTAATGTTTTATTTTTATTAACTTATATTTTGATTAATAAATATTGAATATCCGTAATTAGGCATAATTATAAAAAAGGCTTATTTTAGATAAAAAAATAAGGATGAATATTTTCAGTTTTACAGCCCATTTTGATGGTGAGGAGTCCTGTCGTAATCACTTTAAGGCAGAGCGAGATAAAA
>CALKXS010000102.1 GCA_938003745.1 uncultured Algibacter sp. | reverse complement strand
CACTACAAGAAAACAACATAAAGTTATCTGCCATTGGAAATCTTAGTGACCTACCTAAAAATGCTCATAAAGAATTATTAGAGGTTATTGATAAAACAAAAGATAACACAAGAATGACCTTGACTTTAGCGCTTAGCTACGGTTCTAGGGAGGAAATTGTTAACGTTATCAAAGAATTAACACATAAAGTTAAAAATAATATAATTTCTGTTGAAAGTATTGACGAATCAATTATTAATAAGCATCTTTACACGCAAAATTTACCAGATGTAGATTTGCTTATTAGAACAAGTGGGGAACAAAGAATAAGTAATTTCTTATTATGGCAAAGTGCCTATGCCGAATTATATTTTACTAATGTTCTTTGGCCAGATTTTACTAAGCAGCATTTGTATGAAGCTATTATTGAATATCAAAAAAGAGAAAGACGATTTGGGAAAACAAGTGAACAACTTAGTTAATACACATTTATACAACACATATTTAAAACCATGTATTATCTTATTATTTATAGTAATAGGCCATAATATAAATGCCCAAGACTTGCCATATAGTAATGGCGAGAAATACACATTAGGGGGTATTACTGTAAAAGGAAATACAACCTTTAATGAGCAAACCATAATTGCTTATTCTGGTTTGAGAAAAGGTAAAGTAATTGCTATTCCTGGTGAAGACATTGCAAATTCTATAAAAAAACTCTGGAATTCCAAGCTATTTAGTGATATAGAAATATATATTGATAGAATTGAAAAGGATGTTGCTTACTTACAAATACGCCTTTCAGACTTACCTCAACTAAATGACGTAAAAGTAACCGGTGCTAAAAAAGGAAAAGTTGATGGTATTATAACCAAAAACAAGCTAGAAAAAGGTGTAAAAATAACAGAAAATCTTATTACTACTACAAAAAATTTTTTAGTAAGAAAATACAAAAAACAAGGTTTCTACAATGCTAAGGTAAATATTAATACCATAGAAGTTAAAGATTCTACTGAAAAAGCCCGAGTTAATATGGTACTTGCCATAGACAAAGGTGAAAAAGTAAAAATTAAAGATATTGATTTTAGTGGTAACACTGCTTTAAGTGCAAAAGCACTTAGAAAAGCAATGAAGGGTACTAAAAAAATTAAACGTATTCGTCTTTTAAAACGTTCTAAGTTTGTTGATTCTGCATATCAAGCAGATTTATCTAATGTTGTTAAGAAATATGCAGAAAATGGTTATAGAGATGCCCGTATAGTTTCAGACAGCGTTATTGTTAATGACGGTAAAACTATTTCTCTTAAAATTGGTGTAGAAGAAGGTGAACTTTATACGTTTGGAGATATATCCTTTATTGGTAATACAGTTTATACTGATCAACAACTTAATCGTATGTTGCGTATTAACAAAGGTGATACTTACAATGGTGTTTTACTAGAAAAAAGAATTGCAGATAACTCTAAACCTGATGGAGATGACATCACAAATCTATATCAAAATAGTGGTTACTTATTTTCTTCTATAAACCCAGTAGAGGTTAGTGCAGATGGTAATGTAATTGATATGGAAATTAGAATTACCGAAGGGAAAGCCGCACATTTTAATAGTGTTAGCGTTGTTGGTAATGACAAAACAAATGACCACGTAATATATAGAATGTTACGTACGCGACCAGGACAATTATACAGTAAACAAAACGTTGTTCGTTCTGTTAGAGAACTTGGTCAATTAGGTTTTTTCGATGCTCAAGAAATTACGCCAAACTTTAATAACCCTAACCCAAACGAAGGCACTATTGATATGGAATACTCTGTTAAAGAGACAGGTTCAAGTCAAATAGAACTACAAGGGGGCTATGGTGGTGGTGGTTTTATTGGTACTCTTGGTTTATCTTTCAATAACTTTTCTATAAAAAATATATTTAAAAAAGAAGCTTATAAACCAATACCTATGGGTGATGGTCAAAAACTAGCTTTACGTTTACAAGCCAGTCGTTTTTTTCAAACATATAGTTTTTCCTTTTCTGAACCGTGGTTGGGAGGAAAAAGACCAGTACAGTTTTCTGTTTCTTTATCGCACACAAAACAATTTTTATTAGATCGCACAAGTAACCAAAGAGGAAACCCTGATAGAGATAGAAGCTTTAATATTACAGGAATAACTTTAGGATTAGCAAAACGTTTAACAGTACCAGATGATTATTTCACATTATCTCAAGCTATTAGTTTTCAAATTTATGATCTTAAAAATTATAACACTGGTTTATTTACCTTTGGTAACGGTAATGCAAAAAACTTATCTTATACTGTTGGTTTAAGTAGAGACAATACAAATATAGACCCTATATTTCCTACGGGTGGTTCTAAATTTTCTATAACAGGTAAAGCAACTATTCCTTATTCTTTATTTGATAGTGTAGATTATTCAGATTTAAAAGATGATCGTGATGCTCAAAACCTAATAGTAAATGATCTCACAAAGCTTGTTTCTGAAAGAACAAATGCCCAAACTAGAATTGAAGAAATTGATAAAGAACGCTTTAAATGGCTAGAGTTTTACAAAATTAACTTTAAAGCAGACTGGTATACAGAGCTTACTAAAAATCTTGTGCTAAAACCTAGTATGGAGCTTGGTTACCTAGGCGCTTACAATAACGATAGGGGTATTATTCCTTTTGAACGTTTTTTTCTTGGAGGTGATGGCTTAGGAAGTTTTAGTTTAGATGGAAGAGAAGCTGTTGCTTTACGTGGGTACCCAAACCAATCATTATCAAATCAAGATGGAGGAACAATTTATAATAAGTTTTCTTTAGAACTTAGGTATCCCATAACATTAAAAGCATCTGCAAAAATATACGCTTTAGGTTTCCTTGAAGGGGGAGCTTCTTATGATAATTTTAGAGATTATAACCCGTTCGATATTAAACGTTCTGCTGGTTTAGGTGTTCGTATTTTTATGCCAGCATTTGGTTTATTAGGAATTGACTTTGGACACCGTTTTGATGATATTCCAGGAGATCCAGGATCAAGTCATAATTGGGAAACACACTTCATAATCGGGCAGCAGTTTTAAACACTAAAATTATTTTGGCACGATATTTTCTAATAACACTATGATGATTTACATGAGAATTAAAATTTTTAAAATTAAATTTCGTTAGTTTTGAAGATATGATTCAAAAGGCAGAAAACAATAATCTATCATATTTAGAATTTATATTAGCTAATAAATTATTAAAATATTAAACAGATGAAAAATCCATTATTGAAAATTCAATCATTTAGAAAGTGGTCTAAATGGATTTTATGTGTGATCAACAAAAATAATATAAATTATCACACAAGAAACAACGTTCTTTTTTTACTGACATTAATACTGTTTACGTGTTCTCTTTCTATTCATGCGCAAAGAGGAGTAAGAATTGGATATATAGATACTGAATATATTTTGGAGAAAGTTCCAGAATATCAAGAAGCCATGGGACAAGTAGAAGAAAAAGCTCAAAAGTGGAAAAACGATATTCAAGGTGAACTTGCTACAATTGCTCAAAAACGTAAAGATCTTAGTAATGAGAAAGTACTTTTAACACAGGAACTCATAGATGAGCGTGAAGAAGATATTGCTTTTGAAGAAAAAGAAATACTTGATTATCAGCAAAAGCGTTTTGGTCCTAACGGCGATTTGATGATTCAGAAAAAACAGTTGATGCAACCTATACAAGATCAAATTTTCGCAGCAGTTCAAGATATGGCAGCTAGTAAAAAATATGATTTCATATTTGATAAATCTGCTGATGTTGTGATGCTATATTCGGCAAAACAATATGATATAAGTGACATTGTACTTAGAAGTATTACTAGAACATCTAAAAGAAATCAAGCCCAAACTAAAGCGCAACGAAAAGCTGCTGAAAAGGAAGAGTTAGTTCCAGAAATTAACTATGAACTTGAAGAGCGTCAAAAAGCTTTAGAAGAGAAAAAAGCAGAACGGGAAAGCATTATTGAAAAAGCTAGACAAGAAAAGTTGGATGCTCGTGCTGCAAAAGTTAAAGAAGCTGAAGCCAGACGTCAAAAAATATTAGATGACAGAGCCAAAGCTAAACAAGCAGCCTTAGATAAGAAAAATGGAGTTACAACTGCTTCAACAAATACTGAATCTACTGCAACAGATAAAAGTACTGAAGCAAAAGGAGAGGTTATAAAAACTAGAGCACAACTCATTGAAGAAAACAGGCAAAAAAAATTAGCTGAAAGAGATGCTCGAAAGAAAGAATTAGAAGAAAGAAAAAAGAAAATATTAGAAGATCGTCAAAAAACAAAAGACAGTCTAAAATAATAATTAATAATTATAACACATTAATACCATTAAAAATGAAACAATTTAGAACTTTTTTATTAGTAACTGCATTATGTCTTGGAACTCTTAGTTTTGCTCAAGCACAAAGCAAAGTTGCACATATAAACACTCAAGAGTTAATTCAAGCTATGCCAGAAATGAAAACTGCTAGAGCTGAACTTGAAACACTTACAAAAACATACCAAAAAGATTTGCAAGCTATGGGTACTGAGTTTCAAAACAAAGTGAAACAATATGACCAAGAAGCTGCTACTAAAACTCAAGAAGAGAATACAAAAAGAGCTCAAGAGGTACAAACTATGGAGCAAAACATTCGTCAATTTCAAGGAACTGCACAACAAGAAATGCAAAAAAAGGAAATTGATTTATTAAAGCCAATTACAGAAAAAGCAAAAACTGCTATTTTAAAAGTATCAAGAGCTCAAGGTTTTGATTACGTTTTAGATTCTGCTCAAGGTGTTACTATCTTAGCTGATGGTAAAAACTTACTTGATGATGTAAAGAAAGAATTAGGCATCTAAAACTTTACTTTAAATAAATTTTATCAAAGCTGCCTTTATAAGGCAGCTTTTTTATTTTTGTAAAACTTATGAATATACAACCTATTGGTATTTTTGATTCTGGTGTTGGAGGCTCTTCTATTTGGAAAGAGATAAATGGTCTTTTACCTAATGAAAGCACCATATACCTAGCTGATAGTACTCATGCTCCTTATGGATCAAAAGGCAAACAAGCCATTATAGACTTAAGTATTAAAAATACAGAATACTTATTAAACCAAGGTGCTAAACTTATAGTTGTTGCTTGTAATACAGCTACAACAAATGCTATTGAACATCTTAGAGCGAAATATAACGTTCCTTTTATTGGTATAGAACCTGCTATAAAACCTGCAGCTTTGAAAACTAAAACGAAAGCTATTGGTATTTTAGCCACCAAAGGCACACTTAGTAGCGAATTGTTTTCTCATACTTCGGATAGGTTTGCTAGTGACCTTCATGTCATAGAACAAATAGGCGAAGGTATTGTTCCGCTTATTGAAAATGGCAATTTACATTCTTTTGAAATGAAAAACTTACTAAGCAACTATTTACAACCTATGATAGAGGCCAATATAGACCATTTAGTCCTAGGCTGCACGCATTACCCCTATTTAACACCAATACTCTCTAAAATGCTACCTAAAAGTGTTAAAATAATAGATTCTGGTGAAGCTGTTGCTAGACAAACTAAATCTATCTTAGAACAACATAGTTTATTGAACAACAAAACAAGTATTGAAGTAAAACATCAATTCTTTACTAATGGAAAACCAGAAGTGATGCAATCGCTTTTAAGCTCTAATTTCGATGTTAGCTTTCTTGATTTTTAATGGAATCGATTTGTTTGCGTTAGCGATTGAACGGTTTGTTTGAAATCCTTTTTGTTTTTTCGCAAAAAGATTGAGTAGTGAAAGCGCGACCCTTGTGGTAACGCCCAAATATTACTTAAACCAACTAGAATATTCTATATAGGCATCTGCAATACGATTTATTTCTCCTGAAATAAGCTCTTCACTAATATTTTTAACTTTTTTTGCGGGTACACCAGCGTAAATACTGCCAGACTCTACAATAGTATTTTTAGGGATAACCGCACCGGCAGCAATAATGCAATTACTTTCTACAACACAACCGTCCATAATGATGCTTCCCATGCCAACCAAAACATTATCTTGAATAGTACAACCGTGCACTAATGCATTGTGACCTATTGATACATTATTCCCAATAGTTGTTGGTGAGACTTTATATGTGCCATGTATAACCGCACCATCTTGAATATTTACTTTATTACCCATTTTTATGTAATTCACATCTCCGCGAACTACGGCGCTAAACCATATACTGCATTGATTTCCCATGGTTACATCTCCTACTATAGTTGCGTTTTCTGCAACGAAACAATCGTCTGCTATTTGTGGTGATTTTCCTCTTACTGGTAATATTACTGGCATAGTGAATTCCTTTGAAAAAAGGAATCTTTTAATTTAAACAACTCCTTTTATTATTAATATTTATTTTTTTCTTTAATGAGATTGCTGCTTTCGCAAGAACTTACTTATTTAAAATAAGACAATAAATCTGCTTTTTTGGAAGCTGAAACAATTACTTGTTTACCGTTACTTAAAACAACACTTCCTCCTTTTCCTTTTACATATTTCACAATTTCATTGATGTTTACTAAATACGATTTATGTATACGTACAAAGCTACTTGCTGTTAAGGCTTCTTCAAAATATTTTAGTGTTTTACTTACTAATTTCTTTTTGCTATTGTTTAAATAGATTTCGGTATAATTATCGTCTGCTTTACAATATAAAATATCTGACATACTTAAAATCTCAAAACCATCTTGCTGAGGAATTGTTATTTTACCGCTTACCATATTGGTTTTTGGTACTAAAACTTCATCTTGAAGCGCATCTTCTTTGGTTTTTATTTCATTAACATAATCTACTGCTTTAATAAGCTCATCTATAGAAATGGGTTTCATTAAATAATATGAAGCATGTGCATTCAATGCCTCCATAGCATAATGATTATAGGCGGTAACAAATACGGTTTCAAAATTAATATCTCCAACCTTATCTAGCAAATCAAACGCATTACCATAAGGCATCTCTACATCTAAAAAAACAAGATCTAAATCGTTATTTCTAATTAAAACAAGACCTTCTTCTATGTTTTCGCCTTCTCCAAGAACGTTTACATTTGGACAATATTTGTTTAAGTAATTTTTTAAAATACTTCTGCTTGCTTCTTCGTCTTCTACAATTATAGCGTTTAATTTCATTTAATCCTTTTTAAGTGTTACAACAACTTTAGTTCCTGCATCTTCTTGATCATGAAAATCATCAATTGCTACATCTACTTTATCTTTATACATGGCATTCAAAATAGAAACTCGTTTTTTAATATTCCCCATACCTTTTGAATTTTGTTTTTGTTGATGATTAGTTTTTAAAGCTTTAGATTTCTTTCTACCTATACCATCATCTGTAATAATAATGGCAATCTCATTATCCCTTTTTTGCTTAATTTCTATATCTAAACGCCCTTTTGTCTTCTTATACCTTAGTCCGTGCCACACAGCATTTTCTATATAAGGCTGTAATAACATTGGTGGAATTTGAAACTCACTAATGTTTATATTTTCATCTATATGTATTAAATAATCAAACTTATCTTGAAATCTAAAATGTTCTAGTTTAGTATATAATTCTAGTAATTCTATTTCTTTTTTTAATGGAATAAAATCTTCTTCGCTATTTTCTAGAACCGCTCGCATTAGTAATGAAAAATCTGTAAGATATCTGTTTGCAGTACGTTCATCATTTGAGGCTATAAAACTGTTTACAGAGTTTAAAGCGTTAAATATAAAATGCGGATTCATTTGACTGCGTAGAGATTTCAATGCCAACAGGTTATTTGCTAATCGTTGCTTTTTTATATACTTAAACATTAAAAATGCAGCTAACAGTAATAATATTACACCTCCAAAAAGGGAATAAATAATAAGCTTTTGACTTTTAGATTGCTCTATTGTTAACTCATATTTACTTTCTGATAATGCTCTATCACTTTCCAAACTTACAATTCTATTTTGCTTGTTCGCAATATCTTTTCTAAATCTTGTAGATTGCGATATTTCCTGTTCTTTTTTAGAATACAACTTATCAACTAGCTTAACATAATCTTGATAAACAGTAAAAGCTTTCTTGTAATCTTCAGCATCTCTATAAACTTCTGAAAGTCTTCTTGTGGCATCTTTTTGTACAACAAGGTCCTCCTTATTATCTGCTTCTTCAATACTTTCTTCAAGAAACGTAATAGCATTTGCTACATCATTTTGTTGCGCATAGGCATTGCCAATTTTATACTTTTGTCGTTGCGGTGTTAAAGCACTTTCATTATTAAGAACAGAATCAGCTTCAATTTCTTTAATATCATTTAAAACGCCTTTTCTTAGTTTAATTTCATCAGTAAAATTGCTATTTATATTTTGAAAATCTGCAAACTTCACGGTTTCTTCAACCGCTCTTTTTTTATTTTCACCCTTAGACAATTTTAACGATTTTGAAAAGTAACCTTTTGCTTCTTCTATCTCTCCTTTTACGTTATAAACCTCGGCTATTTTAGAATTTAGATTTGTTATTTTTGGTGTAATAAAATGTTTTTTTGCGACCTTTAAACCTTCTTGGTACGCTTTTATAGAAACATCTAATTGATTAGTACTTTTATACACATCAGCCAAACCTTCATATAATGCCACCAATTGGTAATTTGATAATTCTCTTTTTTTAATACCATTATATACCTGTAAACTTTCTTGATAATTCTTATTTTGTTTATAAGCTAAGGCTAATTTTAACTTGCTTTCGTTTGTCCCTTTATCTTTAACACTAATACTGTAATTTGAAACTGCCAAATCATATTGTTTCCAATACATATAAATATCTCCTAACACCTCATAAGCCTCTCTGTTTTCTTTTGATGTTTTGCTTTCTCCAAGAGCATCAGTTACGAATTGAATACTCTTTTTAGCATCCTTTTTTAAATACGCATCCGCGGAATCTATAAGTGATTTAAATTGACCTTCTTTTGATTTGAATATCCCACGTTTACTTATAACCTCTTGATCGCTTGGCTCTACCTCAACCGTAATACGGTCATTATTTAAAATAGTATAGTAAACGGTTTCAAAATCTTTATGTCTAATAGTAAGCTCATCATCTTTTTTTGCTTCAATTCTAAAATCTCCAAAAATATCGGTTGTTGTATACGCCCCACCATTAACCTCAACATTTACATTTTTAATAGCGTCACGGGTTTCACTTTCTATAACAGAACCTCTAATAGTAAACATCTCTACTTGTAAAACCTCTTGATCTTGAGCAAAAACCATGTTTAAGCTAAAAAAGATAATTATATATTTTATAAATGGCTTCATACAATAATTAAAGTAGATAAACTTACGCACTTTCGGTCGTATAATAAAATACAATATTTAGAATTGCATATCTTTTTAATACCAAAACTGCCATTTCACTCATTTAAAGGTTTTGTTCACACAATGAAACATAGGTTTCACTCATTACTCTTTTTTTAACAAAAATGTTGAACATAGATTTACCCTATTAATCAGAAAACATAAAAATCATGAAAAATCAATTCAAAACATTCATTTTAAGCATAACTTTAATTGCTTTTACAGCTTGTAATGCAAAAACTAAGAAAGAAACTCTAGTAACTAACCCAATACAAAAGGAGCAATCTATACCAGGTAAACAATACATAAAAGTAGCTTTGCTATTAGACACTAGTAATAGTATGGATGGCTTAATAGACCAAGCCAAAGCACAACTTTGGGGCATGGTAAACGAGCTCTCTTATGCCAAATGCAAAAACAACAAACCTAATTTACAAATTGCTTTGTATGAATATGGAAATGATGACTTAAGCGGAGCTGAAGGACATATTAGACAAGTTTTGGCCTTTGGTGATGATTTAGATGATATTTCTAAAGAACTATTCTCTTTAACTACTAATGGCGGAAATGAATATTGCGGACAAGTGATTCAAACCTCTTTAAACCAACTAACCTGGGGAAACAATCCTGATGATTTAAAACTAATATTTATTGCAGGAAACGAACCTTTTACACAAGGTAAAATAAACTATAAAGACGCCTCTATTAATGCTAAGGAAAAAGATGTAACTATTAATACTATTTTTTGCGGTGATTATAACCAAGGTGTTAGAACTAACTGGCAAGATAGTGCTAGATTGACTAATGGTGATTACCTATCTATAAACCACAATAGAGCAACAGTACATATTGCTTCTCCTTATGATGATGAGATATTAATACTTAACAAGAACTTAAATAAAACTTATGTCGTTTACGGCAAAAAAGGATTAGAAAAGAAAGCTTTACAAGCAGAACAAGACTCTAACGCAGGCTCTTATAGTAAAGCGAATGCTGTTGGTAGAACAGTAAGTAAGAGCTCGCATTTATATAAAAACAAAACCTGGGATTTAGTTGATGCTGAAGATTTAGAAGAGGTTGTTATTCAAGATTTAAAAAAAGAAGCTTTACCAGATGTACTAAAAGGGAAATCTACTTCTGAAATTAAAAATTATATTTCAAAAAAACGTGAAGACCGTGTAAAGATTCAAAAAGAAATTCAAGAATTAAACACCAAAAGAAAATCATATATTGCTAATCAAAAAGCGAAAAGCTCTAATGGTTTAGAAAACGCTATGACTAAAGCTATAAAAGCTCAAGCCAAAAAGAAACAATACACTTGGGAATAAAAAATCTTTAAATCCTTTATAACATAAAACCTTACTAGTTGTGGGGTTTTATGTTATATTATTTGTAAACTTAATTTACAGCAGGACAATTACAACTATATTTCTCCCTTCTACAATTAAAGTTATAACCTAAGGTAAATTGATGAAACCCACCACTATTAAATACAATTTCGTTTGTTTGATGTGTATAGTTATAAGCAAATATAAATTCATTATAATCTATCCCTATAATAGGAGTAATACTTTGTAGTTTCTGACTTCTTACATCATTACCATTTATTGAGTATTGAGCTCCATCAAAACTTTGTCTATAAGATAAGCCTCCCCATAATTTTCCAAAATCCATACGTTTGTATACTTTAGCATTAAAATCGACAGAAGCTTCTTCTGTTCCATCTTTATACATAAACATAAGCGAAGGTTCGTAACTCCAATTACTCCCATATTTACTTAGTACTGTCCCTACAGAAAGTAAATAACGTCTTAAATTATCTGTTCTTACAATAGGATTAATATCAGTGTTTATTCCATCATTATTTAAAATGTTTTTTACTGTAGCATGTGCATAATAATCTAAATAATGATAAGAAAACCCAAAGTCCATATTTAGATAAGTATTACTTTGCACTATACCTTGAATTCCTGGATCTCCAACTGGCAATCCTTGTAAAAAAGTTGTTTCATCTAATTTATATTGAATAAAACCAACACTTAAACCAAAAGACAACATATTTAAATCGGCAGCACTTCTTGAAAACATTAAATGATGTGCATATGTAACATAAGCTCCATTTTGAGAATGATATCCGTTTTTATCAGTATATAAAATACCTCCAATAGCAGATTGACTATCGCCTATTCTTCCGTTTAAACTTAAGGTTAAAAGTTTAGGAGCATCTTCATGTCCAAACCATTGTTGGCGACCAGTCATTCTAATTTTAGAACAATTGGCTACACCAGCCATAGATGGATGAATTAAATAATAATTATCTGTTAAATAATCAGTATAAACCGGCAGACCTTCCTGGGCTATAGCAATTTGACTAAAAAGAGTCAAAATTGTTAATAATACTATATTTTTTAATTTCATACGTTTATGTTCTAGTAGGCTTGACATTAAAAAACGTCCTAATCCTTAAAAAATTTTGTACAAAAAAATAAAGACAGGCTTTAATTTTTTATTCTTTTAAGAATACAACAATACCCAAATATATGGATATCTGTAGTTTTCTTTTAGTATTTTTGTGAAAAAATAGCTAAAATGAGTACTTTCAACGTTTCCATACAAGAAACTTCTAATAAATCTATAGTTAAATTTGAAGTCAATCAATTTATAACAAAACATAAAAGTTTTGAATTTAATAATATAGACGAAGCAAAGGCTTCTCCCCTTGTCCAACAATTATTTTATTTACCATTTGTAAAAAAAGTTTACATTTCTGGTAACTTCATAGCGGTAGAACGTTATGACATTGTAGAATGGACAGATGTTCAAGATGAAGTTGCAGAACAAATACAAGCCTATTTAAATGATGGTGGTACTGTTATTGAAGAGTCTGCTGCTCCTAAGAAAACACCTGTAACGGTTTATGCCGAAAGCACACCAAACCCAGCTGTAATAAAATTTGTTGCCAATAAAAAAATTGTAACTGCTCTCTTTGAATTTACTTCTATCGATGATGCTAAACTATCACCTATGGCAACCGAATTATTTAATTTTCCGTTTGTAAAAAGTGTGTTTTTTGATGAAAACTATGTGTCTATCACAAAATATGATATTGCAGAATGGGAAGATATCACCATAGAACTTCGTGAATTTATAAGAAGTTATATTGAAAACGGAAAAGATATTGTTTTACCAGAAGCTTCAAAAGTTTTAAAAAAATCTACAAAACAATTAGATAATCACTACGAGTCATTAGATGATACTTCAAAAGAGATTATTAATATCCTTGAAGAATATGTAAAACCAGCAGTAGCTAGTGATGGTGGAAACATTCAATTTATATCTTATGATGCAGACACTAAAAACGTTAGTGTATTATTACAAGGTGCTTGTAGTGGCTGCCCTTCTTCAACATACACTCTAAAAAGTGGTATAGAGAATATGCTAAAAGAAATGATGAAAGGTAGGGTCGAAACGGTTGAGGCCATAAATGGCTAATACTTAAAATGTAACTTTTCAAAAAAAAATGTGTCTTAAATAATAAGTATCTTTAAAGCAAAGGTTATCTTATTAATTTTAAACACATAAATCATGGCAATTTTAAAAGTTATTGAAGTATTATCAAACTCAGAAAAAAGTTGGGAAGACGCAACAAAAAAAGCTGTAAAGCAAGCGTCTAAAAGTGTTAAAAACATTAGATCTGTTTATGTGCAAGATCAAAGTGCAAGTGTAAAAGATGGTGAAGTAACAGATTTTAGAGTAAATCTTAAAATCACTTTTGAAATAGACTAAATTCACATTCCTTATAAATATAAAAAAAGCGTTCTTAATGAACGCTTTTTTTATGCCTAAATTTCCCTAACGTTGATGTATGAAGCACATCACTCTACTTTTAACTATTATTTTAATAAGCTGCAAAGGGCAAAATACTGATACAGAAAAACATCAATTTACAAACAACCTTATAAATGGAACCAGTCCTTATTTACTGCAACATGCGCACAATCCCGTAGATTGGAATGCATGGAATGAAAAAACTCTAGAAAAAGCAAAAAAGGAAAATAAATTACTGCTAATTAGTGTTGGTTATGCTGCATGCCATTGGTGCCATGTTATGGAACACGAAAGTTTTGAAGATAGTTTGGTTGCACAAACCATGAACACAAACTTTATTAATGTAAAAGTAGATAGAGAAGAACGTCCAGACGTAGATCAAGTTTACATGAACGCCGTCCAGCTTATGAAAGGGCGAGGTGGTTGGCCATTAAACGTTATTGCTTTACCTGATGGTAGACCAGTTTGGGGAGACACCTACTTACCAAAAGAACAGTGGACAAGTACCCTTAGCCAAATATCAAAACTATATACTGAAAAACCTGAAAAACTTATAGAATATGCTAGTAAACTCGAAGAAGGCATAAAATCTATAGACATGGTTACCATAAATGCAAATGAGCCTGTTTTTGAAACAACTTTTGTTGAATCTGCTGTAAAAAAATGGTCCAATCAATTTGATAATACACATGGCGGTATCAATAGAGATCCAAAATTTATGATGCCTAACAATTATCATTTCCTTTTAAGACATGCTTATCAAAATAATGATACAAAACTACAAGACTATATAAACCTTACATTAACTAAAATGGCCTATGGTGGTGTTTTTGATCATGTAGGCGGCGGATTTTCCAGATATTCAACAGACATTAAGTGGCATGTACCACATTTTGAAAAAATGCTTTATGATAATGGGCAGTTAGTTAGCTTATATGCCGATGCATACCTTATTACTAAAAATGAGTTATATAAAGATGTTATTACAGAAACATTAAAATATGTAGAACAGGAAATGACAGCAAAAAACGGTGCTTTTTACTCTTCACTTGATGCCGACAGTAATACTCCTGAAGGCAAATTAGAAGAAGGTGCTTTTTACGTTTGGCAAAAAGAGAACTTAAAAACAATTCTAGAAAATGATTATGAATTATTCTCAGATTACTACAATATTAACAATTATGGATTATGGGAACATAATAACTATGTTTTAATAAGAAAGGATGATGATGCATCTATCTTAAAAAAACATAACATATCCCTAGAAACTTTAAATAAAAAGAAAAACGAATGGAAACAAACACTTTCTACTATTAGAAACAAACGTTCTAAACCAAGATTAGATGATAAAACGTTAACCTCATGGAATGCCCTAATGCTAAAAGGATATGTTGATGCTTATCGTGTTTTGGGTGATAAAAATTATCTCGCTTCCGCGGAAAAAAATGCCAACTTCATTTTAAATACACAACTTAAAAAAGATGGAGGTTTAAACCATAACTTTAAGAATGATACTAGTAACATTAATGGTTACCTTGAAGATTACGCATCTACAATTGATGCTTTCATAACGCTTTATGAAAACACGTTAAATGAAAAATGGTTAAATACTGCTAATGATTTAACAAAATACACTTTTGATCATTTCTTTGATGAAAAAAGTAGCATGTTCTATTTCACATCTAATAATGACAAATCATTAGTATCTAGAAGTATTGAATATAGAGACAATGTAATTCCTGCTAGCAATTCTATTATGGCAAATAATTTATTTAAATTATCTCATTATTTTGATGACACTCGTTTTGCTAAAACAGCAATAATTATGCTTAATAATGTAAAATCAGAAATGCAAGAGTATCCTTCTGGATATTCAAACTGGTTAAATTTGATGCTAAATTACGCTAAGCCCTTTTATGAAGTTGCTATAGTTGGCAAAGACGCTAAGCAAAAAATAACAGACTTGAATAAAACATATATTCCAAACAAGCTAATAGCTGGAAGCGTTTCAGATAATAACATGCCTTTACTAGAAAATAGATATACCCCTAAGGAAACATTAATTTATATTTGTGTAAACAAAGCCTGTAAACTTCCAGTAGTAGAAGTTGATAAAGCTATAACCCTTATAAAATAATGAATTCATTAATTATTATATTAATAAGTTTTGTTGCTCTAGAACATATTTATTTTTTGGTTTTAGAAATGTTTTTATGGACCAAACCAAAAACCATGCATGCTTTTGGTATAAAATCTAAAGAACTTGCTGAAGAGACTAAAATTTTAGCTGCAAATCAAGGTCTTTATAATGGTTTTCTAGCTGCTGGTTTAATATACTCTATAATTCAAAAAGACATTAACTTCTCATATTTCTTTCTTATTTATGTGACCATAGCAGGTATTTATGGGTCATACTCTACAAAGAAAATTAAGTTATTTTATGTACAATCAATTCCGGCAATAGTTGGTTTAATTTTTCTTTATTTTTATATTTAAAAATTTACTTATATATTATAATTTCGCACATTAAAAACTATAAAAAAATCATGGATTTAGAAAGCATCGACACAGGGAAATGGATTGAATTAGGGACTGAATATGGTCTAAAAGTTATTGGAGCTATAGTTATTTGGATTATTGGTTCTTGGGTTATTAAAAAAATAACAAAAGGGATATCTAAAGTAATGACTAAACAGAACTATGATGAAAGTCTTCAAAAGTTCTTACTTAATTTAATTGGTTGGATTTTAAAAATATTGTTAATCTTAACTATTTTATCTCAACTAGGTGTAGAAACAACATCTTTTGCTGCAATTTTAGCTGCCGCAGGTTTAGCTATAGGTATGGCTTTACAAGGTTCTTTAGCTAATTTTGCTGGTGGTGTTTTACTAATGGTATTTAAACCAATTAAAATTGGAGATTTAATTGAAGCGCAAGGTGAACTTGGTGTGGTAAAAGAAATTGAAATTTTTACAACTAAAATTATCTCTCCAACTAATAAAGAAATTATTATACCTAATGCAGCTTTATCTAATGGTAATATCACTAATTATTCTACAGAAGGAAAACTACGTGTAGACTTAACTATTGGTGTAAGTTATGACGCAGATATAAAACAAACCAAAGCCGTTTTATTAAAAGTATTAACAGATAATCCTCAGGTATTACAAGACCCTGCTCCAACGGTTAATGTTTCTGAACTTGCAGATAGTTCTGTGAATTTTGCTGTAAGACCATTTGCAACCGTAGATGATTATTGGGACGTGTACTTTGGTACTATTGAAAAATGTAAATTAGCACTTGATGCTGCTGGTATTGAAATACCTTACCCGCATTCTGTTGAAATTCATAAAGACGCTTAAGAAGCATCTTTAAATAAAAAAACCTGTTTAATTTAAATTAAACAGGTTTTTTTATGTCTATAATGTTCGATAATTCTATTTCTTCTTTGGTTTTAAAGCCACAAAATCTTTAAGATAATAAGGCTCAAAATAAGCCGTATCTTCAATGTCATTTATTTGAAATTTATTATAAGACAATAGACACATTTCATTAGCAGAAGGCAGCTTATTTTCAACAAAAACAGCATTAGGGTGTTTAATTAATTCTTTTGTTTTCTCTACACCATTCCCTACAAAGTAAACTTTACCTTTTTCTAAATAGTCTTCAAAAGAAGTTGCATCTAAAATTTGTGCTTGAGTTTCTCTAATTTCATTATAATTAGAGTCATAAATAGCCGAAAACACTTCCATACGACGTGCATCTAACATTGAAATAATAATTCCTTCATCAATTTTTACTTGATGAGCTAAAGCTTCTAAGGTTGGAATTGAAATTAATGGCTTATCTAAAGCAAAACACAGCCCTTTTACAGCCGAAACACCAATACGCAAACCTGTATAAGATCCTGGGCCTTTACTAATCGCTATAGCACTTAATTCTTCTTGCTTAACATTGGCTTCTTTTAAAACATCGTCAATGTACACATGCAACCTTTCTGCATGCGAATAGTTATCGTTATAATCTTCTTTTAAAACAATTGTTTTTCCCTTCCGCGAAAGCGATACAGAACAGTTTGTTGTTGCTGTTTCAATATTTAGAATAAAACTCATTACAATTTATACTTTTCAATAAGGTCTTTAATTACTTGCGAAGTTAATTCAAATCCTTTTAATTGTGGCCAACCTTCCCAACGCACAATACCATTTGGATCTATTAGTACACAATGAGGAATACCTCTAACTTCAAACAAACTTTTTAAAGTTGCCCTGGTATCTATGGCATTATAATATTCTATTTTGGGATTTACTTGTTGCTTTACTTTACTAACAGACTCTTCACTAATTCCAATAACAATTAAATTGTCTTGAAACTCTTTTTGAAACGTATTCAACTCAGGAATAGCTCTTTTACATGGGCCACACCAAGTTGCCCAAAAATCTACGAGAATAAATTTATTTTCTGTTTTTGGTTTTTTGGAAATCCATTTTTCTACAATAAAATCTGGCGCTTTTTCGTTAAGAAATGATTTTGCCCAATTTTTTTTTTCGGCTTGACCGTATGACGCAAAACAAATAAATACGATAATAATTGATACTATTTTATTCATGCCATAAATATATGAGAAATCTAATTAATCAGTCAATGATTTACCCATATAAAAATCTAACACTTTTGTTTTAAAAACGAAATTATACTTTGCATTTAAAAAAGATGACTGAGCATTAATTAACCTATTTTTAACTTGTTCCAAATCAAAAGATGTACTTATTCCTAAATCATATTTCTCTTGTTCATTTTTAAAAGTCTCTTCTTGAGCTATCATAGATATTTTTGACGCTTCATATTGTTTTAAAGACGCTTTAGCATCAGCATATGCTTGTTCTATGTTTGTCGCTAAAGTTTGTTTTTCCTGTTCTAAAGCTAAGTTCAATCGCTCTTTATTAACCTTAGATTTACTAACATTTGCATCATTTCTAAAACCTGAAAATATTGGAATATTTAAACTCAATCCAAAATTGTATCCTAAATTATTATCTAACTGCTTTCCAAAACCATTTGGTCTTAACTCAAGCAATGTTCCTGTTGTATTATCAAAGATTGGAATAACATCATCTTCCCCTTGCTGATGTTGATAAGAAGTACTAATTCCACCTCCTAAAGTTAAAGTAGGATAATAAGAACTTTTTGCTATATTAATATTCAATTCTGCATTCTCTACATTTAGTTTTGCATTTTTAATTTCGGGTCTACTAGTTAATGCATAAGACAAAATTTCATTAGTACTTTTGTAGGTTAAAACGGCATTACTTAAATCAATTAAAAGACTTTCTATATCAAAACTATCTTTAGAAATTTGCAGTAATTGCGATAAACCTAACAAAGACAAGTCTACACTATTTTGAGCATTTACCATACGCTCTCCATCGCTTGCTAATTGGGATTTTGCTAATAGAAAATCTGCTTTAGCTCTTACACCTGCATCAACAGATTCAGTCATTTGATCTAAATTCACCTCACTAATTCCAACTTGTTCCTCTGCTAGTTTTAATGCTTCCTTATTAAGTAAAACGTTTAAATAAGCATTAACTACATTTAAAGAAACATTGTTCTTTAAAATATCTAATTGAAGTTTACTAGTCTCAATACCTAATTTTGCTTGTCTATATAAATTTGTGTTTTGAAAACCATTAAAAATCGTTATCCCTGAATTTATTCCAAAACTATTACCCCTTGAATCTCTTGATATTCTACTACCATTTTGACCAAGAAATGATCCAAAATTATAATTATGAGAAGCAGATGCCCTTAGCGTTGGCAAAAAATTAGATTTTGCAATGGTAACATCTTCTTTTGCTGTTATGGCGTCAAGTTGAGTTCTCTTAATAGAAATATTATTTTCTAAAGCATAATTTACACACTCCTGAAGTGTCCATTTCTTTTCTTGTGAAAATGCAGACATCCCAACAAAACAAAGCCCTAATATAATTCCTTTAAAACGTTTTAATCTATTTCTATTTTTCTTCATCTTCCTTTTCTTCTTTATCTGATACTTTATTCCAAACTTTAATTTTATCACCCATTTCAACACCATCAATAATCTCTACATTAATACCATCAGACAAACCTAACTTCACACTTTTCTTTTTGAATTTATTATCTTCTTTCAGAATTTCTACAAATGGCTTTTCTGTTATTCTGTTAAATTGAAGTAAAGCTTCTTTTATACTAAGTACGCTGTCTTTATTCTCTATATCAATCTCTGCATTAGCGCTATATCCAGCTCTAATATTAACTGTAGAGTCTATGACTACATTAGCTTTAATTGTAAATTGAACAGCTCCATTTTCTTCTTTTCCTTTTGGAGCAACAAACGTTAATGTAGCAGGAAACTCTTTATCATTTATGGCACCAAGAACCACTTTAATCTCTTTTCCTTCTTCTAATTTACCTACTTCGGCTTCATCAACTTTACCTTCAAAAATCATAAGGCTCATATCTGCAACTGTAGCAATAGTTGTACCTGCGTTAAAATTATTACTTTGAATAACTTGATCACCTTCTCTTACCGGAATTTCTAGTATAGTACCAGAGATTTGGGCTATAATATTGGTGTTTGCAGAATTACCTCCAGATATAGATCCTCTTTTTATAATTTGATAATCATTTTGTGCTTGAGCATAAGACTCTTTAGATTGATTGAAAGTCAACTCACTATTCTCAAAATTCTGAACAGAAATAACACCTTTATCAAAAAGTTTTTTGTCTCTATCATATTTCACCTTATTATTATCATAAGATAATTTTGCGGAAGCGATTCTACTCTTTGCGCTAACCAAGCTTTGCTCATTAGGTACTACTCTAATTTTGGCTATTAAATCACCTTTTTTAACCAAATCTCCTTCTTCTACTAAAATTTGATCTACAATGCCTGAAATTTGAGGTTTCAATTCAATTTCTTCTTCTGGATTTAATTTTCCTGTGGCAACTGCTTTTGTATTTATTGAGGTATAAAAAGGTTCTTCCACCTTAAATTCTTCAATATCTTTAGAATTGGAGTCCTTAAAATATTTCAATACAAAGATTAGTAATACAACTACAAGTAGTCCTAAAATAATTTTTACTGTTTTATTCATTTTTTTGATTGTTTATTCTTCTCTTAATGCTTCTATTGGTTTTATACTTGTGGCTTTAAATGCAGGAATTAATCCAATTAAAGTTCCCAGAACTACTAATATTATTAATGCTATAAATACAACAGCTATAGATACAGAAGCATTTACTATTGTTGCATCTTCTCCTTGACCAAACGCAGCATCTAGACCTATTAAAATCCATCCTCCTGTAATGATTCCGAAGAGGCCTGCTACCATTGTTAAAAACACAGCCTCTACAACTATTTGTCTTTTTATTTCAAAAGGAGTGGCTCCTAGAGCCCTACGCACGCCTATTTCTTTTGTTCGTTCTTTAACCGTAATTAATAAAATATTACCAATTGCAAAGACTCCTGCAAATAAAGTAGCGATACCTACAAACCAAGTTAAAAACTGCATCCCTGTTAAAAAACCAGTCATTTTTGAAAACTGATCACCTAAATTAAAACTTCCAAATGCACGTTTATCTTCCGGATGAATTTTATTAAGATTCTTTAATAATAGTTTTGAGTCTTCTTCAATTTGTTTAATATCATATTCAGGTTTTCCTGTAATCATCATCCAACCAATCCTATCACCTTTATTATAAATATGCTGAAAAGTTGTAAATGGAATATGCATATCTGAAGTTGGTCCCATATTAACATTACCATTTTCGAACATACCAATTACTTTAAAATTGATATTATTAATCTGGATATATTCACCAATGGGTTCTTTATATTTTTCAAAAAGTTGCTTATAAACTTCATTAGAAACCACAACAACTTTTTTATTGTCATCAATATCATTTTGATTTATAAATCGCCCATGAGATAAATTCTTCTTTTGAACTTTATCTAGCAATGGGTAATCACCATTAACAGTAAAAGTACCTGAGATAAAGTTTCTAACAACTAATGATTGATTTTGATTTCTTGGAACCACAAACTCAATACCTTCTATATTCTCTTCAACTTTCTTAGCATCACTTAAAGACAAACGAACCCGTCTTCCTTCTTGAAACCCTTTAAATGGCTTGCTTGTATTTTGCCCCCATACAAACACACTGTTAGTTGCAAAGTCTCCAAACAAACGATTAAATGAATTTTCTAAGCCTTTTGCAGAACCTAATAAGCCTATAAGTAACAATATACCCCACCAAACTCCAACCATAGTCAATATAGACCTTAGTTTATTTTTACTAAAGCTATCATAAACTTCTTGCCATGTATCTCTATCGAATAAAAATTTAAACATAATTAATCGTTTCTAAGGGCTATTATTGGTTTTATTTTTGAGGCTTTTTTGGCTGGCAAATATCCAGCAATAGCTCCAGCTATAATTAAAGTTGCTGTTGCGCCAATAACCAAACTATTACTTACTCCTGGATCTTTAATAAAATAGTCTTCTAAACTAGGGCCAACTAGCTCTAAAACGCCTACTCCAATTAACAAACCAATATAACCTGCAATGGCTGTAATAAGAATAGATTCTATTAAAATTATTGATACAATTGATTTGGGAGAAGCCCCTAAGGCTTTACGTATTCCTATTTCTTTAGTTCGCTCTTTAACAATAAAGATCATGATATTACTAATACCCACAATTCCCGCAATTAAAGTTCCAAAACCAATCACTAGAATTATAATTGTTAACCCAAAACTCATTTGGCTTATAGCTTTAGTTCCTTGCGCCATGTTACGAACTCTAACCGCACGTTGGTCATTTTTTGCAATAGAAAAACGATTTTTAAGTTTTTTAGTAAGTAGCGTACTAAATGATAAAGCTTGATCATAATCCATTTCTGGATTATATGTCAAATTTATTTGATTGATATAATCATTATTTCCATAAATACGTTGTGCCGTGGTTACAGGCATATATATTATACGTTCTTCGTTATCGCCTCCATCGTCATGAAATACACCCACCACTTTATATGGAATCCCGTTTAAATTAATGTACTTTCCTAAAGCTTCTTTTTTAATGAATAAGTCCTCCTCTACTAACCGGCCAATAACAACTGACTTTGTATTGTTATCTAAATCATTTTGATTTATATATCTTCCAGATTGAATAAGTGTTTTTTCCAAAAACTGATGGTCTGGATGTACAGCTCTAAGCGGATATGTACTTTGTTCATTTTTATAAGTTGCATTTACGTTTTTGTATATTCTAGCAGTAATAAATTCAACCTTATCCCCAAACTCTTCTTTCACATAATCGAAATCTTCATTTTTAAATTGAATACGTCTTCCCGCTTGTAAACCTTTATGGGCTTTGGTTGTTCGTCCAGACTTTATAAAAATAGAATTAGCTGCCTCATCTACAAAAGCTTCAGAAAACGTGTTTTGTAACCCATTGGCAATAGCAAAAAGTACTGTAAATAATAAAATAGCAAACGCAACAGTAAAACCAGATAATAGACTCCTAGTTCTGTTCATATTTATACTCTGAAATATTTCTCGCCAAAGATCTAAATCAAACATATTGTTCGGCTCTAATTTGTTCTACTCTTTTATCTTCCATAATAACACCATCACGCAAACGCACAATACGCTTACACATATTGGCTATATCTTCTTCATGTGTTACCATTAAAATAGTTTTCCCTTCATCATTTAAAGATTGGATAAATTCCATGATCTCGTGAGATGTTTTGGTATCTAAAGCACCAGTAGGCTCATCAGCTAAAAGCAATTTCGGGTTTGCCGCCAAAGCACGAGCAATAGCAACACGTTGTTTTTGACCTCCAGAAAGTTCTTTTGGTAAATGTTTTGCCCAATCTGCTAATCCAACTTTCCCCAAATGAAACATTGCCAATTCGTGTCTTTCTTTCCGTTTCATACCTTGATAATACAACGGAAGTGCAACATTCTCTACTGCCGTTTTATAATTAATAAGATTGAAAGATTGAAAAATGAAACCTAGAAACCTGTTTCTATAAACCGCTGCTTTTTTTTCGGTAAGGTCTTTAATTGGAAGTTCATCGAGAATGTAATCTCCAGAATCAGCTTCATCCAACATACCAATAATATTAAGTAAGGTAGATTTCCCTGAGCCAGAAGACCCCATTATGGCTACCATTTCTCCTTTATCAACAGAAAGATCAATACCTTTTAAAACATGTAAACTAGAATCTCCTATAGCATAAGATTTATGCAGTTGATTGATTTTTAACATTTTTTTGATTGATTAGTTAATACCATTAAAAACACTAAAGTTTAATGTATTTATAGGTAAGAGTTAAAACACAAAGAAATGTTACAAAAATTAAGCCAGAAAATTTTTATTATTTTTTTAACTTATTGAATTTCTTATAAATAAAATAGCCAATTCCCCCCACAAGCACATAAGGAATTGCCATGAGATAAACGATTCCATTGTTTATACCCTTTGCCGTAGTTTGACCTTGTTCGCTTTCTAAAACGGCACGACACATAGCGCATTGTGCATTCGTATCAAGAAAAAAGAGAAGAGTGAAAACAAAAAAGAGAATCTTATTTTTCATTATAAATTTTTAATCTTATAAAACTAATAATATGGAGATATCATAAAATAAACAATAACACCAGTAATAGCGACATACAGCCAAAGCGGAAATGTTATTTTTGCTATCTTTTTATGTTTCTCTATATTATTTGTAATGCCTCGCACATAAGTAATTAGTACAAAAGGAATAATCACTATAGATAACAAAATATGAGTTAATAAGATGAAATAATAGAAATATGTTATAACACCTTCTCCTCCAAATTTAGTAGAATCACTTGTCATATGATACAAAACATATAACACTAAAAAGAGCACAGATAAGACTACTGCAAGCTTCATAAGTTTTTCATGCCCTTTTCTATTTCCTTTTTTTATTTGTACTACAGCTAGTATTAAAATCAATGCCGTAATAGCATTTATTGTTGCGTAAATTGGCGGTAAGAAAACAGGCAATTCTAAATCTATTTTAATTCCAAAAAGTACTGCAACTGCGAAAGGAATAATTATCGACAAAGCAATAATAAGTTTGCTATATTTTTTATCGTCTAAAATTTTACTTTCTTCACTCATAATCTATTGTTTATGTAATTCTGAAATAAATTCAAAATAACGTAAAATTACTCCTTTAACAACTTAGCAATATCTTGTTTGAGGTTGCTAATCTCTTCTTCAACACCATCTTCATCAACCTTTTCTCCTTCAGATACGATACCTCTATAGTATATTATAGGGTTACCGTAATTGTCCTTTCTTGATCTAATAAATCCATTTTTATCTATTAACGCGAAGTTTCCAGAATGTTCAAAACCACCTGCAACACTTTCTTCTTCGGCTGTATATAAATTAAACCCAGCGTTAGACAATTCATAAATAGTCTCCTTTTTCCCTGTTAACAAATTCCAATTAGGATTTGTTATTCCATATTTTTCGGCGTAAGCCTTAAGAACTTCTGGGGTATCATGATCTGGGTTTATTGTAAATGATGCTACTCCAAAATTATCTAAACCTTCAAATTTATTTTGAATTTGAACTAAGTTTTCACTCATTCTTGGACAAATGGTCGGGCATGTTGTAAAAAAGAATTCGATAACATAAACCTTGCCTTTATAATCTTTATTAGAGATGACTTGTCCAACTTGATTTGTAAATGAAAAAGCTGGCACTTTTTTGGCTTCACCGTTAATTTCTATGAACGCTAAACCTGATGGTACAAATTTCTTATCATCTACAAGATTAGATCTGCTTTCGTTTCTTGTTACATCTTCATTAGTAATTCTATCAATAATTCTTGGTATAAAATATATACCAAATACTAAAATCACAAAAGCAATACCTATGTATGAGTAATTATTTTTCTTCATCACTATTTTTTAAATCACTAGCTCTTCGCGTGTCTGAGTTAAACTCACCTTTACGCTTTTGTCTATATTCAGTAAAAACAATACGCAAATCGTCGCTCATTTTATTTTTTATTTCTGCAACTTCAATACAATCATAAGAAGATAACCTGTAAGCTTGTTTTTTCTTTTCTAACTCACTGTCTGTTCTATCATCTAAACGGCCTCTTTGGTTTAAATCCTTATCTATTACATATACGCGGTCTGTAGATAAATCAGGTCTTAAACCTACCTTACTGTCCAAACTATTAAATACACTTTTAATAGCCGTAGGCTTACCAAATACAAAATGCCAAAAACGAATATCTTGGTAAGAGCTAATTTCTTGCTTAAGCTCTTTAACAGCTTCTTGCGTACCTTCTGGCATAACAATAACTACCTGAAATTTCTTAAACCCTTTAAACTTATCATAAACAAGTTCTTTTAAATTTAAAGCCGCAACAGCTTTATCCATTGGATTTTTACCAAAAAAACCAAGTACTGTAATATGATTTTCAAGTAAAATAGGGTTTTCAGATTCTGATGCAAAACTATTTAAATCTTTTACAGATTCATTTACAATATCTAATGGCGTATAATTATGTGTCGCAGGATATAAAAACAATAAAAAAGTAACAGGAAGGAAGAATAAAATTCCCAAAACAACATATCTACTTACTTTTTTATAATCCATTAAATTATAGCTTTTTCCCAAAGGAATAATAAAGTGCAAAAATAAAAAAGGTGGTTATAAAAACCACCTTAAATCTATCTTTTAACACTAAAATCGTGTTAATATTTTATATAAGTTTTTCTTAGCTTAAAAATCTCTTTTTATATATCCCTTATCATACACATCAAATACATAACCACCTTCTTGTAATAAAATAAAAACAAGGTACAAGATCAAGAAAATAGCAGTCCAAACCACCATACGTCTTAAACCTTTTGTTTCATCACGCATGTGCATAAAATCCCAAGTAATATAATACGCTTTAACAATTGTTAAAATAATGAAAATCCAGTTAAGTAATTTCATACCTAAAAACATCGATTTTCCCCAACCTGGTTTAACAATACCTAAAACAACTTCTATAGCTGTAATTATAGTAAGGAAAATTAAAACTCCCCAAATTTTTTGAGTATTAGATTTGAATTTTAATAAACCTCTAAATATTTCTAATTTATGTTCGTGTGCCATTTCTAAAAATTATAATCAATTAAACTAGGTAGAAGAATGTAAATACAAATACCCAAACTAAATCTACAAAGTGCCAGTATAAACCAACTTTTTCAACCATTTCGTAACTCTTACGTCTTTCGTATGTTCCAACAATAACATTAAAGAAAATAATAATGTTAATTACAATACCAGAGAATACGTGAAAACCGTGAAAACCTGTAATGAAGAAAAAGAAGTCTGCAAACAATGGTGAACCATATTCATTCACTTGTAAGTTAGCGCCTTCTACAACTAATCTAGCATTCTCTTTAATTTGCTTTAAAGATTCTACTCTAGAAAGTACAGTTTTCTCACCTTCTTCATTTATAATTTGTGTTCTAACTAATACATTTTCGTGAGATTTCAATCCGTGAAGAACTTCAGCTACCGTATAACTAGATAACGCGCCTTCATCAATAAACCAAAGTCCGTTTTTACTCTCATGTTGTGTTCTTTCTGCATGCGCATCAGCAACAACAAAATCACGTAAAGCAACACGGTTACCTTCTGTATCAACAAACTGAAGAATGTTACCACCTTTTGTTTGTACAGCACCAAAGTCGCCTTTTATAAAAGTTCCCCACTCCCAAGCTTGAGATCCTACAAATATAATACCACCAATGATGGTTAAAAACATGTAAATCGTTACTTTAGATTTGTTTAAATGATGTCCTGCATCTACAGCTAATACCATAGTTACAGAAGACATAATAAGCACAAATGTCATAAACGCTACATATATCATTGGATAATTACCATGAAAAAACGGTACATGCGTAAACACCTCATCTGCGATAGGCCATGCATCAATAAATTTAAATCTTGAAAATCCGTAGGCTGCTAAAAAGCCAGAGAATGTTAAGGCATCCGATACGATAAAAAACCACATCATCATTTTACCATAACTTGCTTTCAACGGTTCGTTTCCTCCGTCCCAAGCTTTACCTTCTGTTCCAGTATTTGCTACTGCTGTACTCATATATAATGGTTAGTATACCTTTTTAATTTTTATAATAAAGCATTAAATTTATTCATTTCCCGTTCTATTTTTTTGCTCATAATTTACAGAACTTAGTCTACGCAAATTATTCACGACATTATAGAATAAAAAAGCAACGTCGTTATCTTACTTTATCACACAAATAAACTGGTATTGTTTAAAAGTTGCACAAAAATAATCAATTTATTTATCTAAAGAAGCATCCTCCAATAAAATTTAAACACAATCAATAATGTTTAAAAAGATACATCTTTCATCATTAATAATTCAATAGATATCTATCTTACAAAATATAAGAACAAAAACAGATATATCCACAGTATATCTATAAAATGCCAAAATGTAGCTGCCAATTCTAGACCTAACATTTTAGTTGCAGAATACTTTTGTTTAAAATGATTATAAATTACAACCAATAAACAAATTAAACCAACAACTACGTGCAAAATATGCACAACGGCTATTAAATATATGTAAGACATAGTCACATTACTAGTTGGCCCAGTAAAATTATAACCTGCATCTATGATTTGTTGAAAGCCAGAAAACTGACTAAAAATAAAAACAACACCTAATACTAAAGTTGCCAATAACCAAATAGTAACCTGTTGCCTTTGCTCCTTTTTCATGGCTTGTTTTGCCAAAACAAAGGTGATACTACTCAACACGATAACAATGGTACTAATTAAAAAACCATTAGGCAATTGAAAATCTTTCAACCAATCTGGTCTAGAACTACTTACAACAAATGCACTGGTCCAACCAGCAAAAGACATGATAAGAGAAATAATACCAAACCATAGCATCATTTTCTTAGCTCTACCTGTTTTTTCTTCTAAAGTACCCTGTGTTAAATCCATGGTTATCTTATAAATTTATCTACTACATAAACAATTTGCACCAATGTAATATATGACACACTTGCTAGCATTAATGTTTTAGCAGCTTTCTCTGTCATTTTTTTAAACAACTCAATAGCATAGTATAACATCCCTAGTCCTAAAATGAAAACAATAACTGCAGCAATAATTGACAATTGAAGTCTGCCCGTAAACCCAAAAACTGGAATAATAGACACCAACAACGTCCAAATAGTATACATTATAGTCTGTACAGCCGTACCTCTATCTTGTTTACCAGTAGGTAACATAAAAAAACCTCCCTTTTTATAATCTTCAAATAAAAACCACCCAATAGCCCAAAAATGAGGGAACTGCCAGAAAAACTGTAGCGCAAACAACGTCCCTGGTTCAATACCAAAATCATCTGTAGCAGCAACCCAACCTAACATAAAAGGGATAGCGCCAGGTATAGCACCAACAAAAACAGCAATAGGTGTTTTTGTTTTTAAAGGCGTATAAACACAAGTATATAAGAAAATTGAAATGGCACCAAACATGGCTGTTTGCTTATTAATGGTATACAAAATACCAATGCCTAACAACGTAAAAATAACCGCTATAATAAATGCTGTAGTTACAGACATACGTCTCGCAGGAATAGGTCTGTTTTTAGTACGATTCATCAAAGCATCTAAATCTTTTTCAATTATTTGATTAAACGCGTTAGATGCCCCAACCATAAAATACCCACCAAAAGCCAATAAAATTAATGTTTTAAAGTCTACCGACTCTACACCTAACAAATAACCAGCTAAAGAAGAAAACACTACACTTAATGCCAATCGCATTTTTGTGATCTCCTTAAAATCTGATATTACAGAAGGTGTTGCTAATGAAGTATTTGACTTGCTCAATGTTACAATGTATTGGTCGCTTTTTAATACAAGTGCAAAGATACTTCTTTAAAGCATTTTGAGCAATGGTTTTATAAGTAAATTAAAACAGTAAAAATATAAGTACTACAAAGTCAAAAACTAGATAAGTATTTGGGCGTTACCACAAGGGTCGGGCTATCACTACTCGCCCCCTCCTAAAAAGTCAGGGAGCTCAAACATACCGTTCTATCCCTAACACAGCAATAGTTTCTAATCAAACAGAAAGAGATTTCTGTTTTTACAAAAAATTAATTATCAAAATACCAGTTAAATAAATCGGTTCTAATTCCAAAATTAAACCAAACCGTATCGCTCTTAAAAGTCGATGTAGTTGTTGCCTCTGGGTGAAAATTTCTAACGGTAATATCTGTAAATACCTTTAAGTTTGATGCTAGGTTAATAACATAACCTGCCTGTAAATTAGCATTAAAAGTTATTGCTTCTAAACCCTGTCCAACTTCAACGCCAGTATCAAAAGGTCTATCATTATAATCCCTGTAAATATCGGCACCATAACTAAAATCATCCGTTCCGTTATTAAAATCAAGTCCGCGTTTACCCATTATAAGTTTAGCATTACCAAACCAACGTTTATAATGATAACGTCCAATTAAAACAGCTTCACTAAAATTAGCGCCCCATAAATGCGCCATAGATTGGTTATTGTGTCCATAGTTCAAAACTATAGTGTTATGAGAGTACGTATATGGTCTTACTCTATTGTACTCAAATTGTAACAACAAGTTGTCAACATTAAATGCATTATAATATTTAACACCCAATTGGTAACCAAATTTATTTTTCCAGCTTTTCTCTCCACCTTTAACATCGCTCAAAGAAAATTCATCTAAAATAAACTGACTATAAATGTTTATATTATCATTCCACTTATACTTTGCCGATGCTCCTAAAAGTACATTTCCTGCACCTTGCCCCGTTTCAAATTCTATAGCACGAAAAAATATAATAGGGTTTAAATAGTTCACGTCAAAACCACGATCATTACTATTTGTCCATAACACAGACTCAAACAAACCAATGTTTAATTTTTTAGACACATTCCAACTTAAATAATGGTTAGCCATATATTTTGTTAAAAAGGCTTTATCCGCTGTTGCTTCTGGCCTTACATCTTTTGCCCACATCCAAGTATTGGTATATTTAATCTTCCAAAACTTAGTGTTTAATTTTAAAAATGGAAGTGGACTAGCAACATCACTCACTAATAACGAACGATATCCATCACCTATAAAATTTTTACCATGACCAAACTGAATATTAATAAACTTAGCCGGTGTGTATGACAAATAAGCTTCGGCCACAGGATAATCGTAAGAATCTGTTTTAAATCGCTTCGCAATACCCCGCCCTGGAATTATTGCAGGATCTGGACCAAATGCTTTTAAACTTTCTGCATACTGGTTATAATATTGAGCAAAACGTCCTTGACTTTCATAAATTGTAGAAAAAAAATTCAAGTTCTTCCCTAAGCCTCCTTGAATCATAACACCTCTTGTGTTATTATAGGTAGAACTAAACTCAGCTTCAGTATCCTTTCCTACTTGCAAATCTAAAATAGGATCTACGGTAAACCAATAATCTTCACCTTGTAATTGAACTAAATGTTCATTCCATAGTTTTCTTTCTCCCCAAGAATCTGCTTCTTTCTTCAATTTTTCTTTTTCAGCTTTGAAATTGTAATATTTTGAAACTTCATTATATAAAAATGGTTTTGATGCTGTATGACTGTTGGTTCCTATTAAATTCATCTGCCTATCAAACTTTGCATATTCACTATGAATAAAAGGAATATTTAACTGACTAGAATATGCTTTCTCAGAATAAGGTATAAGCGTATTTATAACACTATCAAACTCTGTTTTAGCTTGTGCTTCCAATTTTGAAAACGCTTTTTCTTTTACCAAACTTTTAGTTTCGACAGTTTGGTTAACTAACGGAATTTTAATGTTTATAGAGTATTGTTTAAACGTTGGGTTTCCGTTATAGGTTCCCGGTTGTACTTTTGGGAATTCTGAAAACACCCGTTTTGCTTCTTCTTTTAATTCATCATATAAAGCGTATACATATATGGTTCTAAACTTCCCTTCTTTATCAACTTCAAAAAGCACTCCAACTTCTCCTTTATAATTAGCATCCAATACCACTTGTGGAATCTTGAAATTATTAAACACAAAATCATTTACATTCCTATCAAAACATACATTTAGAGAATCAACCTGAGTAACATTACAATTTGAGAAAACTGGAGGTTTCTCATTATAATTTTGAGAAAACGTATTAAATGAAACTAGTAGTAGGAATAGAAATGGAACAACAAATTTATTCATGAAAATAAGATAAGATAAGAATGTATTTAAAGCCGAAAGATACTATATTTTTAATAATGGAAACATCAAAAAGCCGCTATCTAAATTAGATAACGGCTTTAGTAAATATAAAATTGTAAAATATACTAGTTATGCACTTGGAATTTAATAGGTAATACATATCTAACACCTACGGGTTCATTTCTTTGCTTCCCTGGTTTCATACTTGGTATAATATTAATAACACGTTTTACTTCTTTTTCCAATTGTGAATAAGGTGACCTTGTCTTAATGTCTGTAATGTTTCCCAACTTATCAATTGTAAACTGAGTTTGAATTTTCTGAATCCCAGACAACCCTAAATCTCCAGCAATATCAGTATTAAACTTTTTTTGAATTAACTTGGTTAATTTCTCAGACATACATTTTTTCTTAGCCTCATTACCCCTTTTGTTTTCACAACCTGGATAAATTGGAACAACCTCAACCCTTTCAAAAGGAACTGAAGCCTCTGTTGGCTCATCAACTAAATCTGTAAAAGTTGGATCTGTAGGCGCATCCGTAGTTATGTTTTGGTCTCCTGTAATGATTTTAACTACTTTTGTTAACACGTCGTCATCCTCTTTAATAATAGGTTCTTTTGTCAAAACAACTTTTTTTACTACTACTGGCCTAATTTCTTCAACTGGCTTTACATAAACCTTATACTCTTTTATTGAAGGCTCTACATTATCAATTGGCAACGCATAAGCAACCTCTGTTGTTTCTCTAACGACGTCAAATTTCATTTCCAATAGACCATACGCACCAAGTAAACACGCAATTAATCCAATTTGAAAATAAAGGACTGAGTTTTTTTGTAAATTTGCATCATGCTTTTGTGATTTTTTCACGATTTGCTCATTTTGCCGAATGACTTCGTGAGACTTCTTTGAAATTCTCATAATTATTATTATTTAAAATGTTAATATTATGATAAAATAACAATAAGCATACCAAAAAAGAAAACCCGTTACATTTCTGTAACGGGTTTTTATATTTTATAACTCTTTCTAAATGAAGAGTCTAAAGTTAATCTTGTACTTGGAAAATAATTGGTAATGAATATGGAACTGTTACCGCTTTACCACGTTGTTTTCCTGGTTTCATTTTAGGCAATAAATTAATAACTCTTGTAGCTTCTTTTTCTAAACCTGGGTGTGGAGCTCTGGCACGTACACCTGTGATTGCTCCTGATTTGCTTATTTTAAAGATAACGTTTATACGCTGTCTTCCTGATAAACCTAAATCTGAAGCTAATTCTGTATTAAACTTTCTATTTACAAATTTAGAAATCTTATCAGACATACACTTTCTCTGTACTGCATTACTTCCTTTTTCACATCCAGGGAATATAGGTACATTTTGAATTACTGAAAACGGCACTTCTACATCTTCTTCTACAGCTTCAACTTCAATTTCTTCAACCTCTACAATTTCCTCTTCTTGATCAACTTCAGTAGATTCAATTACAGTTTCTTCAATTTCTACTTCATCTTCAACTACTTCAATAACTTCAGGTGCAGCTGGAGGAGGAGGAGGAGGTGGTGGTGGTGTTCGTAATTGTTCTGTTAATGGAATTTCTTCATCTAATTCTTCTTCCATATCTATCATACCTATATCTATAACAGCTTTATCGTATGTTTTATAGTTAATAGCATAATTTGTTAAGAATAACATTAAAGCTAAACCTATTGCGAAGTATAGCGAGCTATTTCTTGCAACGTTAGCTTTAGTATTTTTTTTAAGTTCCATATTTTTATCTGTTTTAGATGGTTGATAAAATAACTATTTATTTATCAAAAAAACAAGCCTTTATATTATTTTAACTCACAATTCTCTTTTTTATTAGTAATAAAGACATCGTTAATGCACCTAAACTATTAGCCAAAGCATCATAATAATCAAAAGTTCTTGTTGATGTTAAGCTTCCTTGTAATACTTCAATAAGCATACCAAATAAAACAGCTCCTATACCAGCAACTAATATTGATTTCTTCTTTGGCCAATTAAAGTTTAAAACAAAAGTATATACCCACAATACTGTTAAGACACAATATGTTAAAAAATGAAATATTTTATCGCCATGCGAAATTTCAATTTTTGGTGCATTATTTAGGTTAATCAAACAAACTGTTAGTAACGTTAATGTATAAATAATACTTGCTACTAATAAAAGTTTTTTAAGCACCTATTAAAGCTTTATAATCTTCTGAAGACATTAATCTTTCTACTTGAGAAACATCAGATATTTTAACCTTAATCATCCAGCCAGTTCCGTAAGGATCTGTATTTACACTTTCTGGCTCATCTTCTAAAGCTTCATTAAATTCGATTATTTCACCTGAAAGAGGCAAAAATAAATCTGACACTGTTTTAACAGCTTCCACTGTTCCAAAAATCTCATCAGCATCTAAAGTCTCATCTAGTGTTTCAACTTCTACATAAACAATATCACCTAATTCGCTTTGAGCAAAATCTGTAATACCAATTGTTGCAACATCTCCATTAATCGCAATCCACTCATGATCTTTTGTATATTTTAATTCTGAAGGTATATTCATTATTTTTTATTTAAATTATTTTCACAAATGTATTTATTCAAAATATATAATCAAATAAGGAAACTGTTAATTTCCGAAATTATATCGTAAAGTAAATCCTGAACGTATTGTTGTTTGAGGAAATGCAGTAGAAATCGCATATTCTGAGAAAGAATAATCAAAATAAAAGATTCCAGTTAAGTTTTTGCTAAACGAATAATCAGCAGAATATTTTAATCCCCAGATGGTTTGACCAGATGTTACTTGATTATTTTCTAGGTCTAAATACCTAATAATTGTTTTATTATCTCTTACAGAAATATCTGCCTTCATATTAAGATCACTTACTATTCGCTTTTTAGGACCTGCTAAATTTGACTTTATACGTACATCTTTTATTCGATACCCTAAACCAAAGATATATTCGTTACCCTGAATCTCAGTCATTAAATTATTATCAAAACTTAAAGATAACAACCTGTCCTTTTTTATTTCAGCTAGAATTTTAATGGAGTTTTTCATTTCCATATCTATTCTTACTAATGGACTAAACGTTTCTGTTAAGTTTATATTACTATATAGTGTTTCACTCTTATAACTTCCAGATTGGTCTAATTGATCTATAGCCTCTTCCGTACTTAAATCATCATAGGGGATACTATAATTTGGAGCGGTATAATCTAGATTAGTTTGAAATTGATTTATTGTATATGTCGATCTATAACCATGAGTTAAAGAAAAACGTTTAAAACGCTCTTTAAACCATTTAAACTTCATGAATCCTGTATATTTTAAATCCCAGTTTGGTAACGGAACATTTCTAAATGCACTAGTTTTTATCTTAGAAGGATCCTTACCCGAATACGCAGCTAAAAATGACGGCAATAATACAGATTGACTATTTTTTCCAAACCCTTTTGGATACCCTTCTGTATCAACATCTGTAACATCAACTCCACGTTCTGCCGCTAAACGTCTTGCTACAATTAAACGATTTACTCTAAAATCATTAAACGCATCTGATGTTGCTTCATCACTTTTACTAAAAGCTGTTTTAATTAATAATGTAGAAATATTAAAGTTGCCAAATGTATTTGGTGTTAATGACACATATTCTCTGTCATCTCCATTAACATCAACTCTATAATTTTCAGCATAATTCTCATAGAATGCTCTGTTACCAACTATGTCTATTTTTAAATCTTTAATAGGTTCTAAACTTGCAGAAACATCTAATTGTTTAGTATGAGTTTCTGTATATTGTTGATTAAATTCATCAAACACAGTTAACCAGCCTTTTCTAGCTGATAAAGACCTTACATCGCTCTGACTTCCAAAAGTGTACCCTAATGTTGGTTTTAACGTACCAACAATACCTGGAGTTCTAGTATAACCAGGTAATACCGTACCATTATTTTCAGAATAATTAATTTGAACACGCCTAATACTTGTTAAAATATCAACTCCGGCATTTAAAAGTTTAGTAATAGATTTGTTTTTACTTTTCTTAGTTGTTGTTTTTGTTTGTGGCGCTCCTAGAGGGCCACCTGGAAGTGTTTTTGTTCTTGTACGCACCGTACGAATTGGCTTTTTAACTAACCCAATGTATTTATAGAACTTTTTCATATCTAAAGTTACATTAATATTGTGCGTGTTAGCATTTTGAATTGTATTTATTTCTTCTCCAGTTCCTATAGCTTGCCCATATAAATCTGATCCTTTTTGCCATTGGAAGTTCCCGCTATATTGATATGTAGCATCTATAAAATTAAATGTTGGAATTTTATTTAATGGCAATTGGTATGAAATTCCTAAATCTTGATTTTGTCTATTAGGATCTCCAAAATCAAGAAAACCATCCCAAACATCTAAACTAGGATCTTGCTCTCCGTTTACAATATTATCTTTAAAATAATTACGTACTATATTATTATTTGCTGATGTAAAATTAAGTTGTAATGATTTTGTTAAATTATAATTAATAGTGTACTGAAAATCAAATGTATAATTCCTTCTAAATAGCTCTTCAATACCAATATTATCACCTCCTAAATCTATTTCTCTAAATTTCTGTCTGTTAAATTGTCTATTAAAATCTGTATTTATAGTAAAACTTGTTGGCAATAAATTGAAGTTGAAATCTTTTATAACTTTCCAATACTTGCTTTTAAAAATAGAATCATTCTTTTTTAATGGCTCTACTGTAATTGGGTTAAAATTAAATACATAATTAGCACCAACTCTTACCGTTTTGTTTACCGAGTTTTCTATTTCGAAATCTCGATGTTCCATTTTATTATAAGAATAATTGAACGTCAAGTTTTCAACGTCATAAAAACGAGGTGTTTTATCTGTTGTTCTTGTTTTTCTTACTCCAATAAAATTAACGCTTTGACGCTTAGTATAATCTTCTGAGTTTTGTTTTATTTCTTCTCTTTCTTCATTATTTGCTGCTGCATCCAATCGAGACTCTAAAGTTAAATCTTTATAAAACTGATCATACTTAGGTGTAATAGTTTCTTCGCTTTGCGCGTAATTAAATGGTAATTGTACGCCCCATTTTTTTGGTAATAATTGCCCAATATTAACATTAGTAACAACATCATATTGTTTAACATCTTCTAAACTACGCTCGCTAGGACCTTGTTCTATAGTTCCAAACCCAGAAGTACTACGTCTTCCTGTTGCACTCACATTTGCAAAATCTGCAACATTAGTATCTACACTTAATACAGCTGCCCATCCTCCTTCATTTTCTAAACCAGATAAACGTAATTCGTTAAACCAAACTTGCGCACAAACATTATTATCTGTTGATGCATTTTTTACACCAACCATTAAAGTTCTTATGTCTCCAAAATTAGGATTTCCTTTAATAGCAACACGATGCTGACCTTGAACATATCCTGAAAACTCATCTGAAACAACAGGAACTGCTTCTCCATTAATAACATCGTAAAACGTAGGGTTTTCATTAGAAAGAGTCATATCTGAAATTCCTTGTGCTTTAATATCTCCTAAAATTTCAATAGGCAAGTTAATTTCATTTACATCTGGCCAAAGATCAGATCTTGATGTTCCTGTAGACACTTTTAATGGTACTTCTATTTGATAATAATTCTGTGTTAAATCATTACCCATACGAATAAATCCAACCAATTGATCATCCGTTAAATTCCCTGCGTCTCCTTTTTGGGCGTGTATAAACATTCTTAAACGTTTATATTGACGCATATCAATATTTATATTTTTATAAACCGCCCTAGAGTCTTCACCTTCTAAATCACATACATTAACTACTAAAGACTGCTCATTTTGTCTAACAACGGTATTGTTATTAAACAACTCTTCTGGATCAATTCCTGGAGGGCTATCATAACTTCCTTCATTTTCAATAGTACCAATAATACCTACAGAAAAATCTGTATTCTCATCGTTAACATTAAAGGCTTTACTATCGAGTGTTTGTTGGTAACGTCTCCAATCACTTCTAACTAAATCTAAAGTACCAAAACGAAATACTGTATTTTGTTCAAATTCTTTTAAATACATTCTTGTAAAACGAATAGATCTAAAATCTGTAATTCCCCCAATAGCATTATTGTACTTAGCTACAGGAATTCTAAATAAATACCATTTAGGGTAAACCACATCGCCGTTAGGCAAATTTCTAGCATTACTTTCAGTATCTACATTCTTAGTATCTACAATAAATTCGTTATTTATATTTAGTGAACTAGGAGTAATATCTAATTCATACTCAAAATAACTATTAATCGTATTCATAGTATTGTCACGATTAATATCCTCTACATCTGGCTGAGTGTTTCCTGCTCTTTGTGTATCTGAAAATGTATCAGGGGTGTTACCTTCAACACCATTGTATTTTTTATAACGTTCAAAAAGATTTCCTTCTGTATTTAAAAAATAAGAATAATTATCATTTGCTGGGTCATCACCAAATGCTGTTCCAAAATTAGCTATCTCTTCATTATCATCATACCCATCATATCCAACATCTTGATTTCTTCTTTCTTCTCCTGTAGAATCAAAAGCATAAATTAATGATTGATTTTGAGGAACTACAGATCCCCAAGCAGTTGCTGGCAACAAACTAACATTTCCATCTTGAGGTAATCCGTTTTCATAAAGTTTTCTTCCATCCTTAATAATATCTTCTGAAATATTTCCAAGATTAAAAACCAACTTACCACCTAAATTAGAAGGATTATCCTGAAATGGATCCTGTAACCAAAACTCTATATACTCTACATTAGCTTGTTCTAAATCTGACGATGTTAATTGACGTGTAATACCTGCCCAAGAATTTTGAGGTTCTGTTAAAAGATTAGTATCAATATTTGTTGTTTGAAAATTATAAGGTCCTCTTTCTTCTGGGTAATAGGCTAAATCTAATGTATTCATAACAGATGTTTGTCCTTGCACCAAATCTCTATCAGGAAACAACTCATTAATAAAAACACGACTAGAATACAAGCCAGATACATCTTCATCTGATATTTCGACTGGACGTTGGCTACTGTAAAAAATTGGATCAATAGAGTACCAGTTTAAAAGCCCACGCTCAAATCCGTTTTGAATTCCATCATCATCCTCTAACCCTTCAGTATAAAAACGTCCCAATTTTTCTGGTCTACTAGATAAAAACCAAGATTGTTGAGATTTTAAATCGATAGCATTTTGAGATCCTTCAAAATCATCTACATAAGAAGTTGCTTCTCCATTTAAGTTTGTTCCTTTTGGAGCTCCAGGTGCTAAATACGCAAACTCACCTCTAACGGATAAATTAGATGGTATATCAGTGTCTATATTTGGCAACTTGTTTGCCAAACGCGTTAAGAAAGGTATTTCAGTTGCATAATTGCCATTAAATCCAAAAATAGTATTGTTGATAGGTTCTGTACCGTAATTCGCCTTTTGAGTAATTGGACGTTCATTAAGGTTTAAAAGTGTAGCACCCAAAACAAAATTTTCGTTAAACTTATGTTCGACATTAACACCTGTAAAACGTTTTGTTTGCTGACCAAAAACAGCATTGTTTTCTGTAGATACTTGAATTGGTATATTTGATGCTTTCAAGGCTTCATCTAAAATTTGAACACGCCCCAATTGATAATTAACCGTATAATCTATACCTTCAGATAAAACACGACCACCAGCTGTTACTTTGACAGAACCTCTTGGTACATTAAACGCCCCTAAAGGGATACCATCTCCTCCTGAAGATTTATAACGCCCTTTTATTTGAAACTTGTTCTTTTCTATTTCTTCTAAAGCAGCCGCTTTTGTGCTTTTGTATAGCACATCATAAACATACTTTTCTTGATTTAGGTTAGTATATTCATCCTCTTGATAATCTGTATCATTATTACTTGGATTACTATCGTCATCTAAAAGGTCAAATAAATAGCGACCAAAAGGCTCAACTTTAGTAAATATTATTTTTCCATTTTGAGGTAATACCGTTAAACTAGGTACAAAATCGAAAAAACCATCTCCGTTACTTTGTGGATCATTATTAAAATTCAATTTATCTAAATTGAATAATCTTAATAAAGGTGTTTCTGAGATTTCTCTATCATCATTTGTATTTGAAGGCGTAAGATTATCAAAAACAGGAAATGTAGTTCCATCTACTGGTGTAATATAATTAAGCGGGGATGCTTCATTATAAAATATATTTAATTTAAAATCTTCAGAACTCAAATTATACGCGCCTGTATCGTATATATTTTTCATCATTAAATCCCAAATTGGCTGAGTCACATTAGTAATACTACTCTTTAATAGTTTTAAAACTAAATTAGTATTAACAACAGAGGTAACATCTCCATCACCGTTTGTTGTTACGTCAGTCGCATCAACACCATCATTAGCAAATTCGCCAACTTGATGTACTTCTCCTCTAATTGTATATTGAAACGCAACTGCTAAAACCTCATCATTATTTAAACGTTGGTTTAACGAAATATAACCCAATTGCGAATTAAAAGCATATTCTTGTCCATTAATTAATTTTCTTGAATTTTCAAGCTTAGCATAATCAAAACCTTCACGTACTTCACCAGACAAGGCACCAAAACCTTGTTGTACCGTGGCCACATCTCTAATAGCTTGAGTTAATATTGAACCAGCACCTATAGCTGTTGGATTAAATCCATTATTTTTATTATCTGGCAATGCTCCCGGTGCTCCAGAAACGGGAACTGTAGATTCTACTTTATTAGTTTCACCTAAATCTTGAATAGCTACAATATTTCTAACATTATCTGTTCTATTGCTTCTATTTGTAACCCAAACTTCAAGTCTAGTTATTTGTAAACCTCCATTATTTATAAAAGGGTAATTTTCTAGAGAGCTATCATAAGTTTCTCTAAAATACTGAGCTAAAAAGAAGTGACGATTTTCATCGTAATCTCTGGCAAATAATTCAAATTCTTCAAGTGTTCCTCCTCCTTGAGACACTACCGTTGTAGCTTCAGATTTTTGTTCAGAAAAAATGCCTGTTACTGTTGTTTTACCAAATTGTAATTGCGCTTTTACACCAAATAAACTTTGAGCCCCTGTTATTAAAGAGCTATTTAGCGGCATACTTACATTACCAATTTCTATTTTTTGAATGATAGAATCCTCTCCTCCTCCCGCAGTAGGATCGAATTCTAATTTTATAAGATTTTGAAAATCAAAGGTAGATTGTGTATCATAATTAGCATTTACCTGAACACGCGTTCCTACTTTACCTAATAAACTTAAGCTAATTCTTTGATCAAAATCAAAAGTAAAATTACTTCTATTTCTTGGTGAGAATGATGGGTTATCTTGTTTTGAAAACAAAATACCTAAATCCATTTCAACAGATCCTTGAGGGACAACCTCAATAGTATTGCTTCCAAAAATAGTTGCAAATAAATCTGAATTTATATAAAACTCTGGTAATAAGTTTTTCTGATCATCTTCAGCCCCTTCCTTTTTCCCTTCAAAAGCATCAATTTTTCCTTTATAATATGATTTTAAATTCTCTTTAGCAACCAAAGCTTGGAATTCCTTTGGAGTTAATATAATTGGATAATTAATATTAAAATCGCCTATTTTTTCTGTATAAATATAACGATCTGTAACCGCATCATAGGTGTATTTAGATTCTATACTGGTAGATTTAGGTATTTTTATTGTTCCTAAATTAAATCCTGTTTTTACAGAATCTTGAGTTGGTTGTTGAGACCACACCGAAAAAGAAAATAAGAGAGCTAAAAGTAAAAAAGCACATTTAGCATGCTTAGTACGACGTCTTATAATCAATTCTCTTAAATTATAATTATCTGTATTCAAATCTATTATAAATTTTTTAAAGCCTGTTTAATAATATCTTCAACACTGGCTTCTGGTTGAGCCGCTACAATTTTATCTACCATACGTTCCGCTTGTTTTTTAACAAATCCAAGAACTTCTAAAGCAGATAACGCTTCATCTTTGTTGGTATTGCCTTTATTTACAGAAACTTCGTCTATATCGTAAATCTTCAAAACCTTGTCTTTAAGATCTAAAATAACACGCTGTGCTGTTTTTGCACCAATACCTTTTATAGATTGAATTAAAGCGACATCTGCTGTGGCAATACCTTCTCTAACTTGAACAGGCGTTAAAGATGACAACATGGTTCTTGCTATTGATGCCCCAATACCACTTACCGATATTAATAATCTAAATATTTCACGCTCTGCAATAGATGAAAACCCATAAAGTGTATGAGAATCTTCTTTGACTTGCAAATGTGTAAATAATTTTAAATATTCGTTATCTGGAATTTGAGAAAAAGTGTGCAAGGAAATATTCAACATATAACCAACTCCATTACAATCCATTACCACATGGGTTGGATTTTTCTCGGTAAGTTTTCCTTGAATATGTGTTATCATTTTACTACGATTTGTTGACTCCTCAAATGTAAGGAAATTATTTTCTAATTGCCTAGTTTGATGATGGATGCTCCATTTCCCATTTTTCTTTATGCTGCGCATCTATAACCGCTATTGCGGTCATGTTTACAATTTCATCTACACTTGCATGTAATTGAAGAATATGAACCGGTTTTCGCATACCCATCATAATTGGCCCAATAGATTCTGCTTGGTTCAACTCTTTCAATAATTTATAAGTGATATTTGCTGAATCTAAATTAGGAAAGATTAAAGTATTAACCTTTTTTCCTGCCAATTTAGAAAACGGAAATTGATCTTGTAACATTTCGTTATTTAAAGCAAAATCTGTTTGCAATTCACCATCAACAATTAAATCTGGCTGATTACGATGTAACAAAGCAACTGCATCTCTCATTTTTGTAGCCTCAATATTTTGAGAAGACCCAAAGTTTGAATAAGAAGTCATTGCCATTACTGGTTCAAGACCAAACATTTTAACAACACTTGACGTCATTTGAGCTATCTTATATAAATCTCTTGAATTTGGGTTTATATTGATAGACGTATCACTTAAAAATAAAGGTCCTCGTTTTGTCATCATTACATTAGTTGTCGCAATTCGAGTTGCCCCTTTTGCCATACCAATTAATTCCAACATCGGTTTTACTACTGTTGGGTAACTACGCGAATATCCCGAAACCAAAGCATCTGCGTCGCCTTCGTTCACCATCATAGCCGCAAAATAATTACGTTCTCTCATTAAACGCTGAGCAGCATAATATGTTACCCCTCTTCGTTTACGTTGTTCCCAGTAGACTTTAGCATATTTATTTTTCCGAGGATTTTCTTCTTCTGTCTTTGGATCTACGATCAATATATCAGCATCAAAACCTATTTCCGTCATTAATTCTTCAATAGTCTCTTTTCTTCCTAATAAAATAGGAATAGCAATACCTTCCTCATGAACAATTTGAGCCGCTTTAACCACAGCTAGTTGATCTGCTTCAGCAAATACAACACGCTTTGGATCTAATTTCGCTCTATTATGTAATAACCTAACTAACTTATTATCTGAGCCTAAACGCTCTCTAAGTGTATCTTTATATTTCTCCCAATCTGAAATAGGGTATTTGGCTACACCACTTTCCATAGCGGCTTTTGCCACTGCAGGTGGCACTTCTGCTATTAAACGAGGATCAAAAGGTTTTGGAATGATGTAATCTTTACCAAAAGTCAATCTCGTTTTTCCGTAAGCTATATTTACTTGTTCTGGAACTGGCTCTTTAGCTAATTTAGCTAAAGCATTAACCGCTGCCATTTTCATCTCTTCATTAATAGCACTAGCACGAACATCTAAAGCGCCTCTAAAAATAAAAGGAAATCCCAGTACATTATTAACTTGATTTGGATGATCACTACGCCCTGTAGCCATAATAATATCATCACGTGTATCAATAGCTAACTGGTATTCTATTTCTGGATTTGGGTTAGCCATAGCAAAAACAATAGGATTGTCTGCCATTACCAATAACATATCTGAAGTTACTATATCAGCCATAGATAAACCAATAAAAACATCGGCATCTATCATAGCTTCATCAAGTGTATCTATTTTTCTATGTGTAGCAAACTCAGCTTTTTGAGATGTTAAATTATCCCTATCATCTCTAATAACGCCTTTACTATCTAGCATTACCATGTTTTCTCGTTTTGCACCACATGCTTGATACAAACGAGAACATGAAATAGCAGCTGCTCCAGCGCCACTAATAACTATTCTCACTTTATCAATATCTTTGTCTGCAATCTCTAAAGCATTAATTAAGGCAGCTGCCGAAATTATTGCTGTACCATGTTGGTCATCGTGCATTACAGGGATATCTAATTCTTCCTTAAGTCTTCTTTCTATTTCAAAAGCTTCAGGTGCTTTTATATCTTCAAGGTTAATCCCTCCAAAAGTAGGTGCTATATTTTTTACCGTTTCTATAAACTCATCAATATTTTCGGTATCTACCTCAATATCAAAAACATCAATATCTGCAAAAATTTTAAAAAGCAAACCTTTACCTTCCATTACAGGCTTAGATGCTTCTGGCCCAATATTACCTAACCCTAAAACAGCTGTACCGTTAGATATTACAGCAACAAGATTACCTTTAGCTGTATAATTATAAGCATTGTCTTTATCTTTTTCTATTTCTAAACAAGGTTCTGCTACACCAGGGGAATATGCTAAAGATAAATCTCTTTGTGTTGCATATTTTTTGGTTGGCACTACTTGTATTTTTCCTGGAGTTGGCTTTTCGTGATATGTTAAAGCTTCGCTGCGTTTATTCGGTTTACTCATAATAGATTATTAGTTAGCTAAACGTGCAAATATAACAATACTAATATTGAAACAACTAATCTTTTATAAAATTGATATTTCTTTTTAAGCCTGAAAATTTGGTTCGCTTTATAGCCGATTTTTGAAATACTTTTTTAAACGTATCCTCTGTGATTTCTTCCCAATCATTTTTAGTTAATGAAAGTAATTCTGGGTGCGGATTAAGCAACGGTTCATTATGTGGCTTTGAAAACTTATTCCATGGACATACATCTTGACAAACATCACAACCAAATATCCAATCATCAAATTTCCCTTTAAACTCTGTTGGAAGATTCTCTTTTAATTCTATAGTAAAGTATGAAATACATTTACTACCATCTACAACATAAGGTTCTGTAATGGCTTCAGTAGGACATGCATCAATACAGGCTGTGCAAGTACCACAGTGGTCTGTTGTGGTTAGATCATATTCTAGATCTAAATCGAGAATTAATTCAGCAATAAAATAAAAAGAGCCTACTTGCTGGGTTATTAAGTTACTATGTTTTCCAATCCATCCTAAACCAGATCTTGCAGCCCAAGCTTTATCTAAAACAGGTGCTGAATCTACAAAAGCGCGACCATTAACCTCTCCTATTTCATCTTGAATAAAGAATAAAAGTGATTTTAATTTATGTTTAATGATATGGTGGTAATCATTACCATAGGCATACTTGCTAATTTTAGGAGCTCCTTTATCTTCTTGTTCTTCAGAAGGATAATAATTTAACAACAATGAAATAACACTTTTCGAACCTTCTACAAGTTTGGTTGGATCTAAACGCTTATCAAAATGATTTTCCATATAACGCATTTCCCCGTTCATATTTTTATTTAGCCATTTTTCTAGTCGCGGTGCTTCTTCTTCTAAAAAACCGGCTTTACTTATACCACAAGACAAAAACCCAAGACGTTTTGCCTCGGTTTTGATAAGCTCGCTATATTTTAATTTGTTGTTAATCACGACTCCTTTAAAGTAAAATTTATTTTAACATCTACAGGTTTCAAGGTTATTAAAGGGTTTATTTTAATAGCATCACTATTCGAAGTGATGTCAAATTTTTCAACAATAGATTTTACTGCCAAAATCATTTCATACATAGCAAAATTATTACCTATACAAAGTCTTGGACCTGCACCAAAAGGCATATAATACGGCATAATTTGTTTCCTGTTGTCTTCAAAAAATCGCTCTGGTTTAAAATCATCAGGATTATCCCAATATTTTTTATTTCGATGTAACTCATAAATAGACGCTCCAAGAATAGTTCCTTTTTTGAGGTTATACTCTTTGATTTTATCATCTACTATATTTACTCGATCTGTTATCCAAGCGGGTGGATATAACCTGAGACTTTCCTCAATACAACACTTGGTATAATTAAGTTTAGATATTTGTTGTAATGGTGATAAATTTTGAGAATTGACATGCTTTACTTCCTCTTCAACTTTATTTAAAATGACTTTATTCTTAGCAAGTAGTTTTAAGGTAAACGTTAACGCATTTGCCGTTGTTTCATGACCAGCTACAAATAAAATTAATATTTCATCTATCAATTGATCATTAGTCATTGTACTACCATTTTCATATTGTGCATGCAATAGCATATCTAACAAATCATCGTGATTCTCTTTAGATACACGCCTTTTTTCTACAATATTATTTATAATTGCTCTACTTTCCTTTACCAATTTCATATGGTAACGAATTTCACCTTTTAGACTATACCAAAGTTTTTTATAGGGTAGTCGAAGCTCTTTAATAATAAACAATTGCAACTTTTCAATAATAAATTGAAGACGTTTTAAAGTATCCTCTTCAGCAGAAAAATTAAATAATGACTTTGCTACCACTTCAAATGCTAACTCATTCATTAGCGAATATAAATCAACAGCCTCTTTTTTAGTTTCAATAGCATTAACTTGTGTTTCAATGGCTTTATTAATAATTGAAACCAAGTTTCGTATTTTTTCTTTATGAAATGCAGGTTGAATTAAACGGCGTTGTTTTAACCAATAATCACCACTAGAAGTTAATAGTCCGTACCCAACATATTTTGACAAATAAGTGGTTTGAATTTTAGACTTATTATACGCCTTATGATTTTTTTGAAGCATATGCTTCGTTATATCAGCATCTCGTGTAAGTACAATGTAGCCATAAAACGGTGACTTAATTGAAAATGTATCTCCTGCTTCATTAAACCATTTATTATGAAACGGAATGGGGTTTTTGGCAATAGATGATGCTTTTGATAAAAACTTATAAAAAGGGATTGTATTTGGATAGTTATATTTTGACATTAGAACAATCCGCCTTGAACTGGACCCTTAACTTTACCTAAATGTTTATATGCTTCAGCTGTTACTTCTCTTCCCCGTGGTGTTCGCATTATAAAACCCTGTTGTATTAAAAAAGGCTCGTAAACCTCTTCAATAGTTTCCGTGCTTTCACTTACTGCGGTAGCTATTGTAGAAATACCAACAGGACCTCCTTTAAATTTGTCAATAATGGTAGAAAGGATTTTATTATCCATTTCATCCAATCCATGAGCATCAACATTTAAGGCTTCCAAAGCATATTTTGCTATTTTAATATCAATACTTCCATTGCCTTTTATTTGTGCAAAATCTCTAACACGACGTAACAAGGCATTTGCAATTCTAGGTGTTCCTCTACTACGCCCTGCAATTTCAATGGCAGCTTCCATACTTATGGGTACATCTAAAATAGTTGCACTACGCTCTACTATTGTGGTAAGTAAATCTGTTTTATAATATTGAAGCCTACTTTGAATACCAAAACGAGCACGCATTGGTGATGTTAATAAACCAGAACGTGTTGTTGCTCCTACTAATGTAAATGGATTTAAGTTTATTTGAACTGTACGCGCATTTGGTCCAGTCTCAATCATTATATCAATTTTATAATCTTCCATTGCAGAATATAAATACTCTTCTACAATAGGGCTTAAACGGTGAATCTCATCTATAAATAAAACATCACGTTCATCTAGATTGGTAAGTAAACCTGCAAGATCTCCTGGTTTATCCAAAACAGGACCAGAAGTGATTTTTATACCTACACTTAATTCATTAGCCAAAATATTAGCTAAGGTTGTTTTACCTAACCCTGGAGGTCCATGAAAAAGTGTATGATCTAACGCTTCACCACGTTGATTTGCAGCTTGTACAAAAATCTGAAGATTTTCTAAGACTTGATCCTGCCCTGTAAAATCATCAAATGATAAGGGTCTTAATTGTTTTTCAACATCCATCTCTTCTAGAGAGAAGTTCTCATCTGTAGGATCTAAGTGTTCATTCATTAAATGTGAATCTATTTGAATAATGATACTATACAAGCAAATATAAACAAAAAGCTCTTCCTATATAACAAAGGCTTCCGCAAATAATTGGTTATATAATTGAGTTGGTTAATTCAAAATTGTAAACTCACAACGTCTATTAATATCATATTCATCATCACAAATGCATTCTTTCACACTAGAATTTCAATAAAAAAGTGGACAATTAGCTAAGGGAGTATACAGATAAATTATTACATATCTCTAATTCAAATCGATTAATCGATTTCATTCCTAAAGCAGAATGCATTCTGTTTTTATTATACCAAGTTTCAACCCAAGAAAAGATTGATAATTAAGCTTACGATCTATATTAGTATTTATGATTAGAATTTGTCGTGATTCTAAATTTACGTGTTCTTTTTAGTATATAAAAATTAGCTCGCATGATTCTAGATACTCTAGGTCTTGAAACATACCCACCATAGGCTAGTTCTAATTCTGCTTGAATTCTTGGAGTGCCATAGCTCTCAAAACTATCATCAAAATAGTAGATATAAGTGCTGTTAACTTTTGATTGTAAATCTATCGATTTGAAGAACCTTGTCTTAACCAATTATAATAACCACTTTTACTCACCGTTAATACACCGAGCATCTTTTCAACTGGAAATTTCAATTTATGCTGTTTTATGAACCTAAATTTTTCCTGTCATTCTCGAAAAAGATGCTAATTGCCTTTTTTAAGATATCGCGTTCTAATACCATATCTTCTAATTACCTCTTCAATGTTGCAATCTCTCGCTGTTCATCAGCCTGTTTTAGCTTAACATCTCGTGGGAAACTATTCTTTATATAGGTTTTTGACTTGCGTCTCCAACGATGTAAAACAGAAATAGATATAGACAACTCTTTACATACTTGGGAAACATTGCCCCGAGAATAACCTAATTATATAGCTTTATACTTAAATTCTATTGTGTGATTTCTATGTCTTCTAGCTATAATTTAAAGTTAAGTTATTAACCTAGAATCTCTCTTCTTACTCTCCGGTCAAATATAGTAAGCCCAATTAGTCGATTATTTTAATTATAAACAACGAAAAAGATTCTATAATATTAAATATCTCTTTTTTAAGGTAAACACAAAGCAAAAAAGCCTTTCCAATTTGGAAAGGCTTTTAATATATTCAAAAATAATTTCTAATGATGTAATTCCTTTTCTCCATCTTTTAATGGTACATTTTGAGGTACAAAATCTACATCATGTTGCGGGTTACTATAATCATAAGCCCAACGGTATACATGAGGTATATCACCTGGCCAGTTACCGTGAATATGCTCTACTGGAGTTGTCCATTCTAAAGTTGTGGCTTTCCAAGGGTTTTGAGTTGCTTCCTTTCCATAGAAAATACTACTGAAAAAGTTATATAAATATATCAATTGTACTACACCACCTACTAAAGCAAAAATAGTAATGATAACATTTACATTTGCTAAATCATCGAATAATGGAAAATTAGAATTCGTATAATAACGACGTGGTAATCCAGCCATTCCTATAAAATGCATTGGAAAAAATACGCCATAAGCACATATAGCTGTTATCCAGAAGTGAATGTAACCTAAGTTCTTATTCAACATACGTCCAAACATTTTAGGGTACCAGTGGTATATACCAGCAAACATTCCATAAAGTGCAGATATCCCCATTACTAAGTGGAAGTGAGCTACAACAAAATACGTATCATGCACATTAATATCTAATGCACTATCTCCTAAAATAATTCCTGTTAATCCACCTGTTATGAATGTTGATACAAAACCAATAGAAAATAACATGGCTGGATTCATTTGAAGGTTACCCTTCCATAAAGTTGTTATCCAGTTAAATGCTTTTACCGCTGATGGTATTGCAATTAATAATGTCGTAAATGTAAATACAGATCCTAAGAATGGATTCATACCTGAAATAAACATATGGTGACCCCAAACAATTGTTGAAAGGAATGCAATTGCCAATATAGATGTAATCATTGCACGGTAACCAAAAATAGGCTTACGTGAGTTAGATGCCATAATTTCGGAAACAAGTCCCATTGCAGGTAATATTACAATATATACTTCTGGGTGACCTAAGAACCAAAATAGGTGTTCAAATAATACTGGAGAACCACCTTGGTAATGTAAAACTTCACCTTGAATAAATATATCAGATAAAAAGAATGATGTTCCAAAACTTCTATCCATTATTAATAATAATGCAGCAGATAATAATACAGGGAAGGAAACAACACCAATAACAGCAGTTACAAAAAATGCCCAAATTGTAAGAGGAAGTCTTGTCATAGACATTCCTTTTGTTCGTAGGTTAATTACAGTAACAACATAATTTAAAGATCCTAATAAAGAAGATGCAATAAATATAGCCATAGACACTAACCAAAGTGTCATACCCATACCTGAACCACCTTGAGCCATTGGTAAAGCACTTAGAGGAGGGTAAATGGTCCATCCTGCTGCTGCTGGACCTGCTTCTACAAATAAAGATATTACCATGATTATACTTGATAAAAAGAATAACCAATAAGATACCATGTTTAAGAAACCAGATGCCATATCTCGTGCACCAATTTGCAACGGAATTAATAAGTTACTGAATGTTCCACTTAAACCAGCGGTTAGTACAAAGAATACCATTATAGTACCATGTATAGTTACTAATGCTAAATAGATGTCCGCATCCATAACGCCATCTGGTGCCCATTTTCCTAATAAAGCTTCAAACAATACGTTTGGCTCTTCTGGCCATGCTATTTGCATACGAAACATCATTGACATTAATACCCCAATAACTCCCATTATAGTACCTGTAATAAGGTACTGTTTAGCAATCATTTTATGGTCTTGACTAAATATATATTTAGTTACAAACGTTTCTTTATGATGATGTCCGTGGTCGTCGTCGTGAGCGTGTGTATCTGCGTGTGCTGACATAATCTTATATCGTGTTTATCTTTATAATTAGTTAATTAAAGAATTCTTGAATACTTTTTGCTCTTTAATCCAAGCATCATATTCTTCTTGAGTTTCAACAATAATTTTCATTTGCATATTGTAATGAGACTTACCACAAATTTTATTACATAATAGTAAGTAATTAAATTCATAACGTTCTAAAGCCTCTTCTCCTTTAGCTAACAACGGTTTGCTGTTTTCAACTCTAATTTTATTAATATTTGCTACTTTATCAACCATTTGTGGTGTAGCACGCATATCAACAGTTGTAATTGTGGGTGTAAATCCAAATTGTGTAATCATACCAGGAACGCAGTTCATTTGAGCTCTAAAGTGGGGCATATAAGCAGAGTGCAATACATCTTGAGAACGCATTTTGAATAAGACTGGTTTTCCTACTGGTAAGTGCAGTTCTGTTGTAATAACATCATCTTGAGCATTAGGATCAGCTTCATCTAAACCTAATATGTTTGCTCTGTCAATGTCAATTAAACGCACATTAGCTTTACCTAAAGTATTATCTGCTCCAGAATATCTTGCCTTCCAGTTAAATTGTTGTGCATATAACTCAACTATTAAAGGATCTTTAGTTTCATCTACACTTGTAATATTAATCCAAGTATTTAATCCATAAATAATTAAACCTGCCAAAACAATTACTGGAATAATAGTCCAGATAAATTCTAACCTATTATTGTCTGCAAAAAACAATGCTTTTCTACCTTTTTCACCTTTATACTTAAAAGCAAAATAGTGTAATAAGAATTGAGTAATTGTTTGTGTTACAAAAATTAGAACCATTGAGATAATCATTAAATTATCAATAGTTGGTCCATGATCTGATGCAGAGTTAGACATTAATGGTAAATCCCCCCACTTAACAAAACATACAATGGTAATGATATAAATGAAAGCCAAAAAGCCCATCATTAAATATCCATTTAATGTATTATCCTTGTCGTTGGCAACTTGAGAATTTTCGCTTTTAGCTTGTGCTAAATCAAAAATCTTTACCATTTGCCAAATGGCAATCAAAATGAATATTAAAACTATAATTGTTAATAAAGTAGTCATTGTTCTCTTTCTTCTTTATTTATATCTAATTAATAATGGAAATCTTCGCTTTCTTTGATTAAAGGATTTCCTTTTGCAAGCAATGGAGCTTTAGTTAAAGCTGTAAATACTACAAATATGAATAACCCTGCAAATAATAATACAGATGCTATTTCTGGAATTCCAATAAACCATCTATCTCCTACTGTTGCAGGCATAATCATATTGAAAATATCAATATAGTGTCCTGCTAAAATAATTACTCCTGTCATAACTATAAACCATGGAATACGTTTATAATCTGCATTCATAAGCATTAACACTGGAAATAAAAAGTTCATAACTACCATACCAAAGAATGGTAATTTATAATCTTCAATACGTGTAATAAAATATGTTACCTCTTCTGGTATGTTAGAATACCAAATAAGCATGAATTGTGAGAACCATAAGTATGTCCAGAAAATACTAATTGCGAACATAAATTTAGCAACATCATGTAAGTGATTTGCATTTACAAATTCTAAATATCCTTTAGATTTTAAATAGATTGTTATTAAAGATATTACAGTAATACCACTAACAAACATACTTGCAAACACATACCATCCAAATAATGTAGAGAACCAGTGAGGATCTACACTCATAATCCAATCCCAAGACATTATAGATTCTGAATAAAGGAAGAATACTAAAAATGCAGCTGAAATACGAAATGACTTTTTAAAGTTACTGTTATCATTAGCATTGTCTTGAGCAATAGAAAATTTTCTTGAAAACTGACGGTAAGCAAACCAACCAGCAATAAAAATAAGTCCACGTACTACAAACCATCCTTTATTTAACCAACCGGCTTTACCTTGAATTAATTCATCATGTGCTACAACTTCTGGATCCATCCATATAAAAATATGCTTTCCAGCAAAAAATGCAATAGCCAATACAATTAATGCACCAGGTAATAAATACGCTGTTATTCCCTCCATAACTCTAAACAGTACTGGAGACCAACCTGCTTGTGAAGCAAATTGTACTGCGTAAAATGCTAAAACACCTAAAGCAATCATCATAAAGAAAAATGCCGCAACATACAATGCAGACCATGGTCTGTTGTGTATTTGGTGCATAACGTGTTCTGCATGAGCATCACCATGATGAGCATCAGCTGTTTCAGCATAATGTTCATTATTGTGGACTGCCTTTTCAGGATGTGTGTCTTTAGCTTCACCATGTGCAGCCTCTCCGTGACCTCCTCCATGAGAAGCTTCTTCAGTAAGCATAATTTTGACGTCCTCTAAAGATTTATGAGATGTCATAAAACCATATCCTATTCCTAATGCTCCTAAAATCATTAGAATAAAAGAAAATGTCTTTAATTTATTTGAAAATGTGTACATATCTAATATAATCTTACTTTTCTAAATCTGATTTTAACTTCAACACGTAAGACACTACTTGCCAACGCTCATTATTATTCAATTGGTTAGCATAAGAACCCATCGCGTTTTTACCATAATAAATAGTATGATAAATACTTCCAGCAGTAATAGCTCTTCCTGCATCATCATAACTAGGAATACCAAGGATTTTTTCTCTCTTTACAAGATTCCCTTGCCCGTTACCTTTATTACCATGGCAAATACCACAGTAAATATCATATAACTTCTTTCCTTTTACTAAATCTACTTGTGTAGAATCTAATGCACTTATTAAAGTTGTTTTTGCTAAATTATAACCTTCAGTTGAATTCTCTATATCAAAAGGGACATAGCCTCTAGGAATTGATCCTTCTACTGGAGTTCTAGCTTCCATACCATTTTCAAACATATCATTTTCACCGTAAGTTTCATATCCTACAGATTCATACATATTAGGCATGAATTGATAGTTTGGTCTCGTATCTTTTTTACATGAAACAATAGTTATTAAAACCATTGCTATGACAGATATTTTAATTAAGCTCTTCATGTTTCTCTTAATGTGCTTTATCAATTAAATTAATCTCTGCTGCACCTGTTTCTTTTAACAAGCTCTCAAGTTCGTTTTCATTCCCATTAACAGAAATTTCCATTAAAAAATGATCATCAGTTGTTCTAGGGTCTGGGTTTTCAGCGCTTTTAAATGGCCACATTCTACTACGCAAGTAAAACGTTATTACCATTAAATGAGCGGCAAAAAACACCGTTAATTCAAACATGATAGGTACAAATGCCGGCATGTTTTCAATGTAACTAAAACTTGGTTTACCACCTATATTTTGAGGCCAATCTTCAATCATAATGAAATTCATCATTGTGATTGCAACTGTTAAACCTATTAATCCATACACAAATGCAGTTATAGCAATACGTGTAGGTTCAAGTCCCATAGCTTTATCTAGCCCATGAACCGGAAAAGGTGTATATATTTCTTCTATGTGATATCTTTCTGCCTTCACCTTTTTAACAGCAGACATTAATACATCATCATCCGTATAAATAGCGTGAATTACTTTTGAAGCTTCCATATGCTACTTTTAGTTATTTATTTCTTTATTATTAACTTCAGATGTTCTAGCATCTGCACCAGTACCAGACAAACTGTCTCCGGCTTCTCTAATTCTCTTATATCGTTGTCCAGAAGACTTTAAGATTGTCTTAACCTCTGCTTGAGCAATTACAGGGAATGTTCTTGAATACAATAAGAATAGTACAAAGAAGAAACCTATTGTCCCTATAAAGATTCCAATATCTACAAATGTAGGAGAGAACATTGTCCATGAAGATGGTAAGTAATCTCTATGTAACGATGTTACAATAATTACAAAACGCTCAAACCACATTCCTATGTTTACCACAATTGAAATAAAGAAAGAGAACATAATACTTGTTCTTAATTTCTTGAACCACATAAACTGCGGAGAGAATACATTACAAGTCATCATTGCCCAATATGCCCACCAATAAGGCCCAGTTGCTCTATTTAAGAATGCATATTGTTCATACTCTACACCAGAATACCAAGCAATAAATAACTCTGTTATATATGCTACACCAACTATAGAACCTGTAATCATAATTACAATGTTCATTAATTCGATATGTTGTACTGTAATATAATCTTCAAGGTTACACACTTTTCTCATAATGATAAGTAGTGTATTTACCATTGCAAATCCTGAGAATACAGCTCCTGCAACAAAGTATGGAGGGAATATTGTTGTATGCCAACCAGGAATAACCGATGTTGCGAAATCAAAAGATACAATAGTATGTACAGAAAGTACTAAAGGTGTTGCTAAACCAGCAAGTACCAAAGATACTTCTTCAAAACGTTGCCAATCTTTTGCTCTACCAGACCATCCGAAACTTAATAAAGCATAAATCTTCTTTTGGAAAGGTTTAACAGCTCTATCTCTTAGCATTGCAAAATCTGGTAATAAACCTGTCCACCAGAATACTAATGATACAGATAAATATGTTGAAATCGCAAATACATCCCAAAGTAATGGGGAGTTAAAGTTTACCCATAACGAACCAAATTGGTTTGGAATTGGTAATACCCAATATCCTAACCATGGACGACCCATGTGAATAATTGGAAATAAACCTGCTTGAACAACCGAGAAGATTGTCATCGCTTCCGCAGATCTATTAATTGCCATTCTCCATTTTTGACGGAACAATAAAAGTACTGCAGAAATTAACGTTCCTGCGTGACCGATACCAACCCACCAAACGAAGTTAGTAATATCCCAGGCCCAACCTACAGTCTTATTAAGACCCCAAGTTCCAATACCTGTTGATACTGTGTAAAGTATACATCCAATTCCCCAAAGGAAAGCCATAAGTGCGATAGAGAAAACTATCCACCATTGTTTATTTGCTTTTCCTTCTACAGGTTTAGCCACATCCACAGTAACGTCGTGGTATGATTTTTCGCCTGTAACTAAAGGTCTTCTAATAGGTGCTTCGTAATGAGACGCCATAATTATATAATTGATTCTTTAATTAATTTATGCTTCAGTTGTATTTCTCACTTTTGTTTGATACTGTACGTTAGGTTTTGTCCCAACATGCTCTAACAAGTGATACATACGGTTATCTTCTAAAAGTTTTGCAACTTTACTGTCTTTATCATTGATATCTCCAAAGGTCATTGCTCCGTTACTACAAGCTGCAGAACATGCTGTTTGAAATTCACCATCTTTAATTTCACGTCCATCACGTTTAGCATCAAGAATAGTTTTCTGTGTCTTTTGCATACACATGGAACATTTTTCCATAACACCACGAGAACGTACAACTACGTCTGGGTTTAATACCATACGTCCTAAATCATCATTCATGTGATAATCGAACTCATCATTACCATTATACAAGAACCAGTTGAAACGACGTACTTTATAAGGACAGTTGTTTGCACAATATCTAGTTCCTACACAACGGTTATACGCCATATGGTTTTGACCTTGACGACCATGTGATGTTGCAGCCACAGGACATACAGTTTCACAAGGTGCATGGTTACAATGTTGACACATTACTGGTTGGAATGCAACTTCTGGGTTATCAGAAGAATTTTCCATTTCACCAAACTCACTTAATGAACTTCCTAATCCAGAAATGTTATCTTTTTTCTCATTATCACCTGCGAAAGATTCTTCAGAAGAATAATATCTATCAATACGCAACCAGTGCATATCTCTACTTCTTCTAACTTCTGTCTTACCAACAACAGGCACGTTATTTTCTGCGTGACATGCTATAACACATGACCCACAACCTGTACAGGCATTTAAGTCAATAGACAGGTTAAAATGATGTCCAATAGAACGGTCAAATTCATCCCATAAATCCACCTCTGGTGACGTTATTTTAACAGGATTATGATTTAAAGAAACTGTAGGAACAGCATTCCAATGTTTCTTATCTTTCGTGTTAAATATCTCTAAAGTTGTCTCTTTAATAATATCACCACGTCCCATTAAAGTATTATGCAACTGTACTGATGCAAATTCATGCTCTCCAGCTGCAACTTCAATAGAAACGTTTTGTACTGTATTAAAGTTTTGATATAATGCAAAGGCATTAACACCTGTTTGCATTTCAGTTTTTAAACCTAATTTTTTACCATAACCAACAGCTAAACCAACAGAACCTTTTGCTTGTCCTGGTTGAATCATTACTGGTGCAGTTATAGTAACACCATTAACAGTAATATTTGCATAACTACCATTTAAGGCTCCGTTAGCAACATGCTTATTCATTAAACCTAATGCTTCTGCATCAGCTTTAGAAACTGTTAAGTAGTTATCCCAAGATGCTCTTGTAATAGGATCTGGAAATTCTTGCAACCATGGGTTGTTGGCTTGTTGACCATCACCCATACCTGTTTTAGTATATAACGTTAATTCAAAACCATCTGATTTTGCAGAAGAAGCTAAAGCCCTAGCTGCATTTCCTGAAGGCGCTTCAACCTCACCCGAAGATGTTGTTTCTTCTACTGCAGCATCAATCGCTCCAACAAAAACACCATCATGCAACGCTTGATTGAATGAACTCTCTCCTAATATAGAAGAACCCCAAGCTTCTTTAATATAATTATGGTAAGAAACATTGTTTCCATTCCATTTTAATAAAGCTTCTTGAAACTGTCTTGTATCAAATAAAGGGCGAATGGTTGGTTGTACTAACCCGTAATGTCCTTTCTTTAATTCAACATCACCCCATGATTCTAAATAGTGAGGAGCTGCCGCTAAATATTGTGCTTCAGAAGACGTTTCGTCAGCTTTCAAAGAAAACGCTACAGATAGATCTACATTTTTTAATCCTTCAGAAAAATCTGAAGCATTTGGTAAGCTGTATGCTGGATTCACACCACTCATGATAAGTGCTCCAACTTTACCTGATTTCATATCAGCAACTAATGTAGCTACTGCTTTATCATTACCTTGTCTTGTTTTAATAGGTGCTGATTTATCAAAGGCTTTACTACGTAACGCTTCGTTAATTTCTAAAGCTACAGTTTGTGCATTTACATCTTGAATACCTGTAACTACAACCCCTTTACTTCCTGCTTTTTTAAGTTGAGATGCTGCATTTTTAACAGCTAACTCAATATGTTCTGGTAAACTTCCTGAAACAGAACCTCCAACAACATAACTATATAATTTAGCTAAAGCTATTTTTTGTTCACTAGGCTTTAGTGGCACACGTTTATCTGCATTAGCTCCAGAAAGAGACATATTAGACTCAAACTGTACGTGACGAGACATTTTACCATGATCTGGAATTCTATTTTTAGAATAACCAGAATCAAAACCTCCACCTTGCCAATCTCCTAAGAAATCTGCTCCAACAGAAACAATGGTCATTGCTTTAGAAAAATCGTAATTTACTAAAGCGCGCTCTCCGTATTTAGTTTGGTAAGCATCTAAAGCAGCGGACTCAGAAACTGAATCATAAACTACGTGACGCACATTGCCATACTTTTCTTTGAATTCAGAAATTAATTTACTTGTAGATGGGCTTGCGAATGTTTGTGTTAATAACACAATATCCTTATTACCTTCTTTTAAACCTTCTAAAGCTTTAATTGTTTCAGCATCAAAAGTGTCCCAAGAAATAGCTTCACCAGCTTTACTTGGTCCTTGAGCCCTTAAACTATCATACAATCCTAAAACCGAAGCATTCACTCTGGCATTCGCACTACCATTGGTAGCAGCCATAGTGTTGTTTTCAATTTTAATTGGACGACCTTCTCGAGTTTTAACTAAAACACTTGCAAAATCAAATCCATTTGCTATTGTAGTTGCGTAGTAATTTGCAACACCAGGAATAATTGAATCTGGCTGAACTACATAAGGTATAGATTTAACAACAGGCCCTTCGCAAGCTGCAAGAGATGCAGCTGCAGTACTAAAACCTACATATTTTAAGAAATCGCGACGTGTTGTAGACGTAGCCTCTAATGTATCTTTATCGCCTAAAAATTCATCAGTAGGTATTTGATCTACAAACTCGTTTTGTTTTAGCGTCTCAACAATAGAGCTATTTTCGTTTAGCTCTTCAACACTTTTCCAGTATTTCTTGTTTGATGACATATTATATAATTGAATTACTTCTTATTAATTTTTTGTTACGCTTTCGCGAATTGAATACTACTTATAATTAGTAGTGACACTTACCACATTCCAATCCACCCATTTGAGCAGCTGTAAGTTTTTCTACACCATACTTCTTAGAAAGCTCATCATGAATCTTATCGTAGTATGCATTGTCTTCAACTTTAACATTAGTTGTTCTGTGACAATCAATACACCAACCCATTGTTAAAGGCGCATGTTGATACATAACCTCCATTTCTTCAACTGCCCCGTGACATGTTTGACATTCAACACCTGCAACTGAAACGTGTTGTGAGTGATTAAAATAAACAAAGTCTGGCAAGTTATGAATACGCACCCATTTTACTGGTTGAGATTCTCCTGTGTATTTTTGATCTGCATCACTCCATCCTGAAGCGGCATACAATTTTTGAATTTGCTCATCATAGAATTCTTTAGAGTACTCTGCAGAAGTTTCTCCGTTGTATTCATAAATTGATTTATGACAGTTCATACAAACATTCAATGAAGGAATACCTGATGTCTTACTAACTCTTGCAGAAGAGTGACAGTATTTACAATCTATCCCATTATCACCAGCATGTATTTTATGCGAAAAGTGAATTGGTTGTACTGGTTGATACCCTTGATCTACTCCTATTTGAGATAAATAACCGTAAACAAAATAAGCACTAGACAATAAAAAGAATATTGCCACAACAATCATTAAGAATTGATTTTGAACAAAAGCTTTCCATAACGGCGTTCTCTTAGTTTCTTCTGGCAAATCAATATTTTGAGCTTCAGCAAAACGACGCAATGTTTTATTTACTAAAAACAATCCTGCTGCTAAAAGCATAAACAGTATAGCTAATGCCCCTAAAATAACTTCATTTGAAACGCCACCTGAATCGCCTTGAGTCTGAACAGCTGCTACACCTGAACCTGCTGTAGCAGCCGGAGCTTTTTTCTCTTCAGCTGTATAAGCTAAAATATTATTTAAATCATCATCTGACAATTGAGGAAAAGCTGTCATTGCAGCTCCACCAAACTCATTATAAACTTTGTTTGCGTAAGCATCGCCAGATTTAATAACACCTGCACTATTACGCACCCATGCATAAATCCAATCTCTGTCAAGACCTTCATCATCACTTAAACGCTGCTCTACTTTTCTCAAAGCTGGACCTGTCATCTTCTTATCTAATTGATGACAAGCTGCACAATTGGCATTAAATAAAGATTTTCCTTTTGCTGGATCTCCATCTTGAGCTGATAAAGATGTTGTAAACGCTAATAAAATAATTAAACCTAAACTAAGAATGTTTTTGCCTAATTTACGGTGAATCACCTGTTTCATATTGTTGGTTAAATTAACTTCAAAACTTTGGTATGATATTTTCATTGAATTATGATAAATATTATACTTATAAAATCTGACGCAAAAGTAATATTAAAAGTCGATTTTAGAAATGTTACAGAAGTGTTAGTTTGTAATTTAGAGGGATTCTAAATAATGAAACGAACCATATTAAATTTATAACTTATACATTTGTATAAACCTATTTAAAATGAAAATATTGAACATTAAATATTACACTATAGCCCTTTTTTCCTTACTAACAACCTCAACAGTTTGTTATGCGCAACAAGGAAATGTTAACATAAATCAAGATCAAAAAATAGACAAGCTTCTTGAGTTGAAGAAAAGTATAAATAAAGAAGATTCGGATCGTTATAAAATTCAAATTTATTCTGGAAATCGTTCTTCTGCTCAAAAAGCAAAAGAAAAATTCCTTTCTAAATACACTAATTGGAATCCATCTATGGTTTTTGAAACACCAAACTATAAAATTTGGGCAGGTAATTTTAGAACCCGTTTAGAAGCAGATAGAGCTTTAAAACAAATTAAGAAAAACTTCTTTGGTGCTTTTATATTCAAACCAAAAAAGAAGAAAAATTAATTTCTTGAAGGATAGGCTCTGTACAAAGAAATTATATAATTAATGGCTAAATATGGAGACTAAACTCTAGATTCACTTGAATACGCACTATTATCTATTAGAACTTGTATTAATTTACCCCTCCTTTTTCTTTTACATTAATAACTTACTTGGACATCTTTTTCTTGCACTTTCTCCTCCTTTTTGTACTAATCTAACAAGTCCCTTAGAAGAATGCCTTCTATTATACTAACATGTACTACTGTTATACTTTTAGATCTGGCAAAGTAAAAAGTAGTTCTTCCATCACCGTCGTAAGTTGCTCCTAATATTGAGACTAAAGTTTGTATATTGACTAATTGATAATATATCGTCATCACGAGACACCTATCTTCTAGGAGGAAAATTTCCATAAAATATTTTCACTTCTTTCTCTCAACATATATTCTTAGGCTAATAGTAAACCTGAGGTATTTATAACTAAAATACAAATAACAATAAAACTTTAAGCCTCATAATTAAGTTCTTTAAAAATTAACCCAAAATGTTAATAAATTATAACCAAAAGAAAAGACGATTCAATTAGATCATCTTTTCTTAATATATAAAAAAATTTTAGTTATTTAAGCTTCTTTTTCACTTCAACCTCATGGAAGGCTTCAACAATATCACCTTCTTTAATGTCGTTATAGTTCTTAATCTGCATACCACAGTCATAACCTTTTGTTACCTCTTTAGCATCATCTTTAAATCGTTTTAAAGAATCAAGTTCACCAGTGTAAACAACTACTCCATCACGTATTAAACGAACACCAGATGATCTAAGTATTTTACCATTAGTAACCATACAACCAGCAATACTTCCAACTTTAGAAACTTTGAAAATTTCTCTAATTTCAGCAGTACCAGTAATCTCTTCTTTAAGCTCTGGAGACAACATACCTTCCATAGCATCTTTAAGATCATTAATAGCATCATAGATAATTGAGTATGTTCTAATATCAATTTCTTCTTTATCTGCTATCATTCTTGCATTACCAACCGGTCTAACATTAAACCCTACAATAATAGCGTCTGAAGCAGAAGCCAATAATACATCACTCTCTGTAATGGCTCCAACACCTTTATGTAAGATGTTAACTTGAATTTCCTCAGTTGATAATTTCTGGAATGAATCAGTAAGAGCTTCTACAGAACCATCAACATCACCTTTAAGAATAATATTTAACTCTTGGAAATCTCCTAGAGCAATACGACGTCCAATTTCATCAAGTGTAATATGACGTTGTGTACGCACTGATTGTTCACGTTGTAATTGTGCACGTTTAGAAGCAATTTGTTTTGCTTCACGCTCATCTTCAAATACATTAAACTTATCACCTGCTTGAGGTGCTCCGTCTAAACCTAGTATAGATACTGGCGTTGAAGGACCGGCTGCAACAATATCGTTTCCTCGCTCATCATGCATTGCTTTAACCTTACCACTATTCTTACCTGCTAGAACATAATCACCAACTTTTAAAGTTCCTGCTTGCACTAATATTGTAGACACATAACCTCTACCTTTATCTAAAAAAGCTTCAACTACAGTTCCTACAGCTGCTTTTTCAGGATTCGCTTTAAGCTCTAATAATTCAGCTTCAAGTAATACCTTTTCTAATAACTCTTTAACACCAGTCCCTTTTTTAGCTGAAATATCATGAGATTGAACTTTACCACCCCAATCTTCAACTAATAAGTTCATATTAGCAAGTCCTTCCTTAATTTTCTCAGGATTTGCCGCTGGTAAATCAATTTTGTTTATAGCAAAAACAATAGGAACTCCCGCTGCTTGTGCATGCGAAATAGCTTCCTTTGTTTGTGGCATGATATCATCATCTGCCGCCGCAACAATAATTGCAATATCTGTAACTTGAGCTCCACGAGCACGCATTGCTGTAAAGGCCTCGTGACCCGGTGTATCTAAGAAAGCAATTTTTTGCCCGCCTTCTAATTCTACGCCATAAGCACCAATATGCTGTGTAATCCCACCAGACTCCCCTGCAATTACATTCTCTTGACGAATATAATCTAGAAGCGATGTTTTACCGTGATCTACGTGCCCCATTACGGTTACAATAGGTGCACGAGGCAGTAAATCTTCTTCTTTATCTACAACTTCTTCAATTGATTCCTCAATATCTGCTGTTACAAACTCTACTTTATATCCAAATTCATCAGCTACAATAGCAATTGTTTCAGCATCTAAACGCTGATTCATCGTTACCATCATACCAAGAGACATACAAGCAGAAATAATTTGAGTGACTTGAACATCCATCATTGTTGCCATTTCGCTAGAAGTAACAAACTCTGTTACTTTAATTATTTTGCTTTCAGCTGCTTCGATTTGTTGATCGATTTCACTCTGCTCTCTATGTTTATCCCTTTTATCTCTTCTATTCTTAGCCCCTCTTCCTTTGTTAGATTTCCCTTGAAGTTTTTCAAGAGTTTCTCTAACTTGTTTCTTCACATCTTCTTCAGAAGGCTCTTCTTTAGGAGTATTACGTCTACCTTGTCCTGGTTTACCTTTGAAACGATCATTTCCTCCTGGTCTACCACCTGGCCTTCCACCGCCTGGCCTGTTATTTTGTCCATTTCCAGAGTTTGGCCCACCAGCTTTACTAATACGACGTCTCTTTTTCTTAGAATCTCCCACTTTAGCATCTGGCTTCTTTTCCTCTTTCTTCTTCTTAGGCTTATTAAATTGAGATAAATCAATTTTATCACCTGCTATTTTAGGACCAGTTAACTTTTTATATTGGGTTTGGACTTTTTCGTCTTCAACAATTATATCACTAGTTTTTGGCTTATCAGTTTTTATCTCTGAAGCATCTTCAACTTTGGCTTCAACAGCTTTAGTTTCTTCTTTAACTTCCGGCTTAACTTCTACAGGTGTTTCTACCTTAGCTTCAACAACAGGCTTAACCTCTTTTTTTACAACTGGAGTAGCCTCAGCTTTCACTTCTTTTTTCTTAGGAGCAGGCTTTTCAACTACTTCCTTAGGAGTTTCAACTACAGGCTTAACTTCTTCCTTTGTAACAGGAGATTCAGCGCCTTTCTTCTTTGGATCTAAGTCAATTTTCCCAACTTGTTTTGGTCCAGAAAGTGTTTTTGTTGCCTTAACAACTTCTTCTCTCTTGGCTTGTGCTTTTTGTTTTTCCTCAAGTTCACGCTCACGTTGCTCACGCAAAACTTCTTTCTCTTTCAGTTTTGCTTCACCTACCTCTTTAGAAGCTACTTTTTTATTAGCATCTGTTTGAAATCCACTAGAAAGCACATCATATGTTTCTTGTGAAATTTTGGTAGTAGGTCGCTTCTCTATTTCTATGCCTTTAGAATCTAAAAATTCTACAGCACGATCTAAAGAGATATTAAGCTCGCGTAATACTTTATTTAATCTAATTGTTTCAGCCATAATCGCCTTTAAAATACTCAAATATAATTATTATGTCTTTTGTTAAGACATGAAATAATGCAAATCTGCTTTATTTTTACTCTTCGAACTCTTCTCTAAGAATTGTTAAAACATCACTAATTGTTTCCTCTTCTAAGTCTGTTCTCTTCACAAGATCTTTAACATCTTGCTCTAATACACTTTTTGCAGTATCTAAACCTGCCTTACTAAACTCGTCAATAATCCAGCTTTCAATTTCATCAGAGAACTCTCTTAATTCGACATCTTCTTCTGCTCCTTCTCTAAACACATCAATTTCGTAACCTGTTAACTGACCAGCTAAACGTATATTGTGCCCTCCTCTACCAATTGCTTTACTAACTTCTTCAGGTTTTAAAATAACCTCTGCTCTTTTAGTTTCTTCGTTTAACTTAACTGAAGTTACTCTTGCAGGACTTAAAGCTCTTGTAATAAATAATGGTAAATTATTTGTGTAATTGATTACATCGATATTTTCATTTCCTAATTCACGAACAATACCATGAATTCTTGATCCTTTCATACCAACACAAGCTCCAACAGGGTCTATTCTATCATCATAAGAATCTACAGCTACTTTTGCTTTTTCACCAGGGATTCTAACTACATGTTTGACAGTAATTAAACCATCAAAAACTTCTGGGATTTCTTGTTCAAATAACTTCTCTAAAAACACAGGAGAACTTCTAGACATTACTATTGTAGGCTTTGCTCCTTTAAGCTCTACACTATCAACAACACCTCTTACATTATCTCCTTTCCTAAAGAAATCAGATGGTATTTGTTTCTCTTTTGGCAACACTATTTCGTTACCTTCATCATCTAACAAAATAACTGCTCTATGACGTATATGATGTACCTCTGCAGTATAAATCTCTCCAATTAAATCTTTAAATTGCTTATAAATTATAGTATTATCATGCTCATGAATCTTAGAAATCAAGTTTTGACGTAATGCTAAAATGGCACGTCTACCTAAATCGATTAACTTAACCTCTTCAGATACATCTTCACCTACTTCAAAATCAGGCTCAATTTTACGAGCTTCTGTTAAAGAAATTTCTTGATTATCTTCTTCTACTTCACCATCAGCAACAACAACTCTATTTCTCCAAATCTCTAAATCTCCTTTATCAGGGTTTACAATGATATCGAAATTATCGTCGTCTCCAAATTTCTTTTTTAAGGCACTTCTAAAAACATCTTCTAGAATCGCCATTAACGTTACACGATCTATTAATTTATCGTCTTTGAATTCAGAAAAAGAATCAATTAACGCTATATTTTCCATAATTCTCTTAAATTAAAATTTAATCATAACTTTTGCTTCAATAATATCTTCGTAAGCAATACTAGCTTGCTTTTTCACAGTTACTTTCCCTTTACCAACAAGCTTAGACTCTCTAACTTTCCATTCTAATAATATATCTGTATCTGTTGTATTTGTAAGCTTACCTTCAATTTTATCAGAATTTGTTCTAACTTCAAGTACACGACTTAAATTTTTCTTGTACTGACGCTTGTGTACTAAAGGAGATGCTGCACCTGACGACATAACTTCTAAAGAAAAATCTTGCTCTTCTCTATCTATATTATTCTCAATAGCCCTACTAATAAATATGCAATCTTCCACCAATACTCCGCTATCACCGTCTACTATAATCTTAATATGATTTTCTTGATCTATAGAAAACCCTATAAGGAATAAATCACTACGCTCTGTTAGTGCTTCTTCTAGTAAATTCTTAACTGTAGTTTTAAACATTTTTTAGTATAAAAAGAGGGGACTTTCCGTCCCCTCATTTCTTTAATTCGCCTTTCAACGGCGCAAATATATAAATATATTATTGATTTTTAAAGTAAAAACCCATAAATTTATGTAAACCACAACATTAGAGGCTTATAAAAAACACGGTCTTAGTAAACTTTTTAAACCAAGCTAAAAACACTCTAAAGATCGCTACTAAAATTACGAGTAATATTGACTAACTATATTGATTTAATAAACAGTTAACTACTTAAGAAAGAGTTATTCTAAAAAAGACAGCAAAATTTAATAAGAGAAGAATCACTCCCTTTAGACAATATCAAATAAAATGATAATAAAAAAGAAAAAATCCTAATCAAATAAATGATTAGGATTTTGTTGGCCCACTAGGTCTCGAACCTAGACTCTTCTGCACCAAAAGCAGACGTGTTGCCAATTACACCATAGGCCATACTCATAATGAGGATGCAAATTTAATACAAATAATTCTTTGCGCAAGTTTTTTTTAAAAATTTTTACTGTTGTTTTTAATTTATTTAAAATTGACAGCTGTTTTTAGCGCCTGAATCTATTGTTTCTTCTTGATTTACTGATATTAAGGAAATATTTTTAATTATGTTAAGTCTAATATAATATTAAGAGTTCATTTCATATTTATTATTAAATTCGCCAAAGCAAATTAAAGATTTTTATACATGGCACATTTTAACTTTAAAAAATGGAACACAATTTTAGGATGGTTCACTTTTTTAATTGCATTTATAACTTACGGATTAACTGTTGAACCTACTGTTAGTTTTTGGGATGCAGGTGAATATATTTTAACTTCTGCTAAATTACAAGTTGGTCACCCGCCGGGAGCTCCTTTATTTCAAATGCTTGGTGCTTTTTTCTCTATGTTCGCTTTAGAGCCTTCTCAAGTTGGTTTTATGATGAACATGATGAGTGCTACCGCAAGTGCATTCACCATTTTATTTATGTTTTGGACTATTACACTTTCTCTTAAAAAATTAGTTGAAGAAAAAGGAAGCATAAGTAAAGAACAATCCATAGCTATTTTAGGTAGCGGTTTTGTTGGTGGTTTAGCTTTTACTTTTACCGATTCGTTTTGGTTTAATGCCGTAGAAACTGAGGTTTATGCCATGGCAACTTTAATAATGGCTGTACTTTTTTGGCTAGGTTTACGTTGGGAGCAAGACATGAATACACCTCGCGGTAACCGCTGGTTAATTTTAATTGCTTTTATTATTGGCCTATCATTTGGCGTTCACTTTATGGGATTATTAACTATTCCTGCTATTGGCCTTATTTATTACTTTAAAAATCACAAAGAGGTTACAATTAAAAATTTCATAATAGCAAATGTTGTTTCTGCAGCTATCTTATTATTTGTTTTTAAATTATTAGCACCTAATATTCTTAAAATATTTAGTGCTTCGGAAATCTTTTTTGTAAACAGCATAGGCCTACCTTTTAACTCTGGATCTATTATTGCTGGAATTATCTTAGTTGGATTAATTATTTACGGAATAAGATACACCAACCAAAAAGGATATGTGCACTTAAACACAGGTATTCTTTGCGTCACTTTTATAATTATTGGTTTTTCTACATGGTTAATGCTTCCAATTAGAGCTAACGCTAATGTGGTTATTAATGAAAATAATCCTTCCAGTGCTAGAGAATTATTAGCATACTATAACTTAGAACAATATCCTGAAACGCATTTGTTTTACGGACCGCAATTTACAGATCAATACGCTTATTTAGATGATAACAAACCATATATAGATGATAAACCTAAATACGAGAAAGATGAAGAAAAAGGTGAGTATATTATAGTTAACGATTATAAAAACGCCAAACAGAACTATAACTCTAAGCATGCATCTATATTACCACGTATGTGGAGTTCTGAACATGCCGAAAATTATATGATGTTTTCTGGCTTTTTAAATTTTAGATTAAAACCTGAGGTTAGGCTTGAAAACGAATTAATTAAAATTGTAAAAGATTTTAAAAATAAAGTTATTCAAGGTCAAATTGATTATAAAGATTACCATAATTTCCTAAAACAATATCAACAATACATAGATATTGAAAAACCAAACTTATGGGATAATGTCACCTACATGTTAGAATACCAATTAGGATATATGTATTGGCGTTATTTTATGTGGAATTTCACAGGAAGGCAAGATGATATTCAAGGGCGATATGACAACCATGGAAACTGGATTAGTGGTATAAAATTCATTGACGAGCTACATTTAGGATTTTCTCAAGACAACTTACCAAGCGATGTTGTAAATAACAAAGCACGTAATACCTATTACTTTTTACCACTTATTTTAGGGTTGATAGGTATGTTTTTCTTATTTAATTCTGATAAAAAATTATTTTGGATAATGCTTGTCTTTTTCCTTTTTACAGGATTAGCTATTCAAGTCTACACAAATGTCAGACCCTTTGAACCTCGTGAACGTGATTATTCTGTAGTAGGATCATATTACGTTTTTGCATTATGGATTGGCTTAGGTGTTTATGCTATTTTTGATGGTCTGCGAAAGTATTTACCAAAAGCTTTTGCTGCTCCTGCTGCTACAGTTGCATGCCTTATTCTGGTTCCTTGTATTTTAGCTGCGAATAATTGGGATGATCATGATAGGTCAGGTAAATACACTGCTAGATCAATGGCTAAAAAATACCTAGATTCTTGTGAAGAAAACGGGATTCTATTTACCATTGGAGATAATGACACATTTGCTCTTTGGTACGCTCAAGAAATTGAAGGCTACAGAACAGATGTTAGAGTTGTAAATACTAGTTTATTTCAAACAGATTGGTATATAGACCAAATGAAGCGTAAGGCTTATGAAAGTGATGCTGTACCATCTCAACTTAAACATAAAGATTACAAATATGGCACTAATGATTATGTTAGAAAACATGCAATTACCAATGATACCTTAGAAATAAAAGATTTCTTGAATTTTGTAGCAAGTGATAATCCAAAGACAAAATACAAATATGTTATACAACAAGACAAAAGAGCAGATATTTCAAGATACAGAAGTCAAGATTTAAATGTTGGATATTTACCAACAGAAAACCTACGCTTACCTGTAAACAAAGAAAATGCTCTAAAATACGGTATTGTAAAACCAAAAGATTCAGATAAAATTGTTCCATATATTGACATAAAAATAAAAGAACAAGCGCTTTACAAGAATCGTCTTTTAATGTTAGATATTGTTGCTAATAATGAATGGAAGCGTCCAATTTACTTTACAGGGGGTAGTTTTGGTGATGATGATTATTTATGGATGAAAGACTACTTACAACTTGATGGTATGTGCTACAAGTTAGTCCCTATTAAAACAAAAATAGATAGGTCTAATCCGTTTGACATGGGGCGTGTAGACTCTAATATTATGTATGAGAAGGTTAAGAGTTGGGATTGGGGAAATAGTGGCAGTCCTGATATTTATCATGATGTTGAAACACGTAAAAACTCTATTTCTTATCGTGGTAATTTAGCGCGTTTAATGCAGCAACTTATTGATGAAGAACAAATAGAAAAAGCCGAAGAAATTGCAGATATAGCCATGACCAATATGCCTGTTGAACATTTTGGCTTCTATACACTTATAGAACCCTACATTACAGCTTACTATGCTGTTGAAAACAAAGAAAAAGCACAGCGATTATTTAAAGATGTTTCTAAGAAATACCAAGAGAACTTAACATACTATAGCGGTTTCACTATTGAAAATCAAGAAAAATCATTTGATGATATTTATACTGATATTCAGCGTTACAAAAACTTAGTTGATATTTTAGTTCAATATGATATTGAATTTGCAAAAACTGAAGGTGATGTGTTTAATGAATACTTAAAGAAATTTCGTCACTTTTACGGAGACGATGAACCAGAAGTTGAACAACCTAGAGAAGATATTAACACCCCTACCGATAGTGGAATAAAAATTGAATAATTAGGGCATGACCTTAATACCTATAAAAACACCAAATATTGTAAAAAAGATGTTCCCAAATTATATTTGGGACATCAATACAACCGAAAAGATAATTTACTTAACTTTTGATGATGGTCCCACCCCAGAAATCACCAATTGGACTTTAGATATTTTAAAAACCTATAACGCAAAAGCTACTTTTTTTTGCATTGGAAATAACATTAAAAAACACCCTGATATTTTTAAAAAAACTTTAAACGAAGGGCACTCGATTGGAAATCATACCTTAAACCATATAAAGGGCTGGAAAACCTCCACCAAGACTTACATAAAAGAACTTAAAGAAACTGAAGCTCTAATAAATAGTAACATTTTAAACCCAACACTTAATACTACAAAATTATTTAGGCCTCCTTTTGGGAAAATACGAACTAAACAAGGTAAAGAGGTTAATAAATTAGGCTACAAAATAATTATGTGGGACATACTATCTTTTGACTGGAATAAGAATATTTCACCAGAGTCTTGCTTACAAAATGTTTTAACTAAAACAAAAAATGGAAGTATTATTGTATTCCACGACAGTGTAAAAGCATCTAAAAACATGCAATACGCCCTACCGAAAGTATTAGATTTTTTTAATAAAAAAAACTACAAATTTGAGTCTTTACCAATTTAGAACTTATAAAAAATAATTCAAATAGAAAGATTTAGATTAATCTAAGTATTCTTGAATAATAACAATTAAAGTATTTGCATCTTGCTCTCCGCTTCGCCTCCATTTCATTTCTCCGTCTTTATAAATCATTAGAGTAGGAAGCCCTTTGACGCGTAATGCTTCAGCAAGTTCTTGATTTTTTTCAACATCTATCTTAATTACTTTTACTTTATCGCCAAGAGCAGCAGCAACATCTCTTAAAGCAGGATGCATTGCAGTAGATTGATCATTCCATTCTGTATAGAAGTCTAACAGTACAGGAATATTCACATCAATTAGTTCTCCAAATTTTGACATATCTCAATGTTTTTTAGTAAGACGAGTATTACAAATCACCTTTATTCGCTTTGAATACCAACACTTTCTATTTAAGACCCATAGTGTCTAATTTATAAATATAAACAATTTACTTATAAATAAAATTTCGGTGTAATTATACAGTTACCTTCCCTTTTTTGACCTCAATCACTGTTATTTCAGGCCATATCCCCACTCGTCCTGGGTAAGCATGAAAACCAAAACCTCTGTTTACATTAATATATTGTCCAGCCTCTTTATAAATCCCTGCCCATTGTTTATAAACATATTGTACTGGACTCCATTTAAAAAAACCAGGTATTTCTATACCAAATTGTAAACCATGTGTATGCCCGCTTAATGTTAAATGGTAATGTTCTTTATGAGACTTTACTTCATATTCCCAATGAGAAGGATCATGGCTCATCAAAATTTTAAAATCATTACTATTCACACCCTTCGTAGCTAAATCTAAATCTCCCACTTTCTTAAAACGCTTACCCCAATTTTCAACACCTATAAGCACCAACCGCTCTCCTTCTTTTTCAATATATTTATTCTCATTCAATAAAAGCTTAAAGTCTATTTTTTTATGAATACCTTTTATAGATTCAAAATTAGCCTCTTTCTCCTCTTTACTTGGCCAAGTTACATATTCACCATAATCATGATTTCCTAAGACCGAATATTTACCAAATTCTGGGTTCTTAATACGCTTAAATGTATCAATCCAGGGATCCATTTCACTTGCCTTAGTGTTAACTATATCTCCCGTAAACAAAATAAGGTCTGTTTCTTGTTCATTAATTAAGTCTATAGCATATTCAATTTCTTCCCTACTATCGAAACTTCCTGAATGAATGTCACTTATTTGCGTTAGCTTGAAACCATCAAACGCCTCTGGTAAATCTTCAAAATGCAACGTGTATTTTAAAACTTTATAATTATACTTTCCTTTAAATATTCCGTGGAGTAATGATATAAAAGGAAGAACAGCTAGACCTAATGCTACCTTACTTAAAAAAAGCCTTCTACTAGGCAAGCATCTTTCTGAAGTTCCAGAGAAAAAATTATCTGTTAAATAATTATACGCTCCTATAAAAACACGAAAAACATCTTCACCAAACATAATTATAAAAAGCACTACTTTTGGCAAAAACATTAATAAGAATAAGCCCATAGCTCGTAAGGAGTATGCATTAGGTCCTACGCTTACATCGTAATTTAAAAATACATAAACTAGATATCCATAAACTACTACAGATATCATAATATAAAGCCATAAGAACCAATATGCTTTAGATACGGTTTTTATAGCTTGAAAAGCGTAAACGTCTATACTTCCAAAAACAATGAGAACAACAATCCAGCTTAACATACTTCATTTTTTATCAAATATAGTCGTATTACAAATGAATACTTACTATGCTAATTTAATTTAAAGCTAAAATTAAATAGCTTAAAGATTAAGAAGTAATTTAAGCATAACTTTTCGTAGTTTTGATTTTCCACCAAAACTCACAAAATGTCTGATAAAAAACGTGTATTTCTAGTTGATGCCTTTGCGCTAATTTTCCGTGGTTATTATGCTTTTATAAAAAACCCTAGAATAAACTCTAAAGGAGTCGATACCTCTGCTATATTAGGGTTTATGAATTCACTTTTAGACGTCATTAAACGTGAACGTCCAGACCATTTAGCAGTTTGTTTTGATAAAGGAGGAAGTGCAGATCGTGTAGAAATGTTTGCCGAATACAAAGCCAATAGAGATGAAACTCCCGAAGCCATAAAAATTGCGGTGCCAATTATTCAAGATATTTTAAAGGCGATGCATATTCCTATAATGGTAAAATCTGGTTTTGAAGCAGATGATGTTATAGGTACACTTTCTAAACAGGCCGAAAAAGAAGGTTATCAAACCTTTATGGTAACGCCAGATAAGGATTTTGCACAATTGGTTTCCGAAAATATTTTCATGTACCGTCCTATGTTTGGTGGCGGATATGAAACGTGGGGAATTCCCGAAGTTCAGAAAAAATTTGAAGTTACAGATCCTTTGCAAGTCATTGACTTTTTAGGCATGATGGGTGATGCTAGTGATAACATCCCTGGTTTGCCTGGTGTTGGAGAAAAAACCGCAAAAAAATTCTTAGCAGCTTATGGAAGTATGGAAGGCTTACTTGCTAACACTCATGAGCTAAAAGGAAAAATGAAAGAGAAAGTAGAAGCTAATGGCGAGTTAGGTCTGCTCTCTAAAAAACTGGCAACTATTATGCTAGATGTCCCGGTAACGTTTAATGCTAAAGACTTTGAATTAGAACAACCAGATATTCCTAAGGTAACAGAGATTTTTCAAGAATTAGAATTTAGACGATTAATAGATAATCTTACTAAAACATTTTCAGTCCAAGCTCCAGTTGAAACTATCGAAAAAGACTCGGATAAAACGGAAACAAAAGCTACACCAAAGGAAGTTAAATCTGCCGGAGAAGGGCAATTCTCTTTATTTGGAGGCGATACGAGTTCCGCGGAAGCGCAAACAGAAAATACGTTTACAAGAAATACAGCCGAAAACTCTTCGCATTTTTACCAAAGTATAGCACCTGGAATAGCAACTAAACTATTTATTAAAAACTTACTAAACCAAACCAGTGTTTGTTTTGATACCGAAACTACAGGGTTAAACCCAATTACTGCCGAATTGGTAGGTATCGCTTTCTCTTGGGAAGCGGGTAAAGGGTTTTATATACCGTTTCCGGAAGATCAAAATGAAGCACAGGATTTAATAGAATTATTACGTCCGTTTTTTGAAGCAGAACATATTGAAAAAATAGGTCAGAATTTAAAATACGATATTAAAGTGCTTGCAAAATATAATATTTCTGTAAAAGGAAAACTTTTTGACACCATGCTTGCTCATTATTTGATAAATCCAGATATGCGTCATAATATGGATGTACTGGCAGAAACGTATTTAAATTACACACCAATTTCTATTACAGAATTGATTGGTAAAAAAGGGAAAAATCAGCTTTCAATGCGTGAAGTTCCTATAGAAAAACAAACGGAATACGCTGTTGAAGATGCCGATATTACATTCCAATTAAAAGAATTATTTCAAAAGGAATTAGGAGAAGCAAATACTCAAAAATTATTTAATGATATTGAAATTCCGTTGATACGTGTTTTAGCAACTATGGAATTAGAAGGTATTAATTTAGATAGAGCGTTTTTAAATTCTTTATCAGAAGAACTTAATAATGATATTTTAAATCTTGAAAAAAGCATATACGAAACTGCTGACGAAGAATTTAATATTGCATCACCTAAGCAATTAGGAATTATTCTTTTTGAAAAACTAAAACTGGTTGATAAACCTAAAAAGACAAAAACTGGGCAATATAAAACAGGAGAAGATATTTTATCTGCTTTAGCTAAAGAACACGAAATTATTAGTAACATTTTAGAATACCGTGGTTTAGCAAAACTAAAAAGCACCTATGTAGATGCTTTACCAACACAAGTAGAAGAAGCGACAGGTCGCGTACACACAGATTATATGCAAACCATTGCTGCTACTGGTAGGTTGAGTAGTAACAACCCTAATCTTCAAAATATTCCTATTCGTACTGAACGTGGAAGACAAGTACGTAAAGCATTTGTTCCTAGAAATGAAGATTACACATTATTGGCTGCCGATTATTCACAAATAGAATTACGAATTATAGCTGCTTTAAGCGAAGAAGAAACTATGATTTCTGCCTTTAAAAATGGCGAAGATATTCATGCTTCTACGGCTTCAAAAGTATTTGATGTGCCATTAGAAGAAGTAACTCGTGAACAACGTAGTAATGCTAAAACGGTAAACTTTGGAATTATTTATGGCGTTTCGGCTTTTGGATTAAGTAATCAAACTGATTTATCTCGTGGTGAAGCCAAAGAGCTTATTGATACCTATTACGAAACCTACCCAAAACTCAAACAATATATGAGTGAACAGGTCGATTTTGCTCGTGATAATGGTTATGTAAAAACTGTTTTGGACAGAAGACGCTATCTGAAAGATATAAACAGTGCTAACGCTATTGTACGTGGTGCTGCCGAACGTAATGCGGTTAACACTCCTATACAAGGAAGTGCTGCCGACATTATTAAAATTGCTATGATTAATATTTACAACAAACTTGAAGAAGGCAATTACAAAACCAAAATGCTTTTGCAAGTGCATGATGAATTGGTTTTTGATGTTCATAAATCTGAAATTGAACCTATAAAAACATTGGTTAAAACAGAAATGGAAAGTGCTTACAAATTAGATGTACCGTTGGATGTGGAGTTTGATATGGGTGATAATTGGCTGGAGGCGCATTAAAATATAAGCCCAATATCTATATTTCTATTTTTATAAGATTTTTATTACTTTAGACATTTAAAACTAAATACTAGTATCTATGAAAAAATGGAGTATAGTCTTTATGGTTTGTATTTTATCAACTCTTTATTACAATTGTTCCAACGATGGTGATGTTAAGATAAAACCTATTTATAATAGCACGAAAGATATAGTTAATGCTTTAGATTCTTTACACATCAATCTATCTAGCATGACCAAACATGCTACTTATTTTATATTAGGTTGGGCTGGTGATGATATTACAACTACTTCTGAAGGTAGTAAACGGGACTTTATAGATTTTGATAAAAGAGATCAATTCTTGCATAATAGCAGATCACAATTCGCTTGGAACAGAACATACAAATTAATAATAGACATAAATAATATTATTCATAATGCTAATGAATTAAGAAATGGTGATAATTCAAAAGACTACTTAGTTGATGAAGCATATTTTATTAGAGCTTTATTATATCAAAATTTAATACGTCTTTTTGAGAAAATCCCATTACAGACAGGCTTAAAGACAGATATAAATATAGTTATTTCTGAGACTTCCGAAGTTTATCATCAAATTGAACAAGATTTTTTAACAGGTGCAGATCTCTTGCCAGACATTTATCCAAATTCTGAACTAGGTGTAGCTAGACTAAATAAAGGTTCTACACTTACTTCTTTATCTAGATTATATTTGGACTGGGCTGGATTTCCTGTTAAAGACAATTCAAAATGTACTTTGGCTGCCTCAACAGCAAAACAGGTCATAGATAATCATCAAAGCTCATGATTTTGAATTAATGCTAAATCCTGACGACTTATGGACTATAAAACATCGATTTAATAAGGAATCCATTCTTTAGAGAAATTAAATTTTCTAAAACTTTTCCTAAAAGCCACAGAAAACAAGCTACTTGCATTACAGATTTACATCTTGAGAATCCTTTTTCAAATCCTTCTAGAGGAGAAACTATCAATTGGGCAAATTTTCAAAGACAAAAAACTTCGATTTTTACTAAAATTACAGGTAAAGGAGATATTTCAAGAACAACTTATGAAAATAACAAAAACGACTACGTGGTGCGTTATGCTGAAGTATTACCACCAAGTATAAACCAAACCCATGAGTAGATTTAAACGCAAGAAGTTTAGCAGAATTAGCATATACTTAAATGGGATGAGAGTTAACAGGTTAATACCTTCGTATGACTCTATTTGGTGAGGATGGAACGTGTTTCTCATTTTTTAAATAAATCCTACAGAAACAATATTAGCAGCAAGGTTACAGATTCCAATAATATAGATTATGGTAAACCTATTAGAGAATTAAATACTATTGTCGACTCATTGGAAACTGATAATTATTTTATTCCACTTTATAATGATAATTGTAAGAATTGGTATTGAATTGAAGATTAGTAAAAAAATTATTTAATACCCGTTTTCACTCATAATCCAGTAATATTTGCTATTACAATTCTATCAAAGAGTTTATCTTCAAAGTATCTTCGGTTTAATTTATATACAAATTCATTGAGGTATAATTGAAGATACTTTCCTTTTATTTTGTGATAATTACCCAGTAAGTTTCCTTTCGCATTACTTATGGTTATATGTACCCATTTTAATGTTTCTATTGTAGTTTGTTTGTCTGATTTCTCTGTATAATGTAGTTCTACAAAATCTGCAATATCAATATATGAAGTGCTTTTATCAGTAAAAACAATACTTGCATCT
>CALKXS010000101.1 GCA_938003745.1 uncultured Algibacter sp. | reverse complement strand
CCCCTATTGAAGTCGCACAGTGGGCTTTTAATGGATATGGATTACGATGGAAAATAGAAGAATATCACAGAGATATCAAACAGGAATATAGACTTGAAGATATTCAAATAAAGACTTTTACAGGTCTACAATCCATGCTAGCATTACTAACCGTTGCAATGCATATTATTTACAAGAAAATAAAATCCATTCATATAGATCTCTTACTCGATGCAGGATATAATTACCTAAACAAACATCAAGTAAGAGAACTAACCAATTTTATATACTATAAAGTGAGTAAAATTGTAGCAATACTGCTAATACCAACTAGGAATAGATGGAAAAAACAAAAATCAGAACTACCAATTGATCAAAAACAACTCACACTTGAGTTTTCTTAAAAAAACGGGGGATGGCCAATTCCCAATAAACCAATAGCAACACCAACAATCTGTTTATTAGTAGATTTTATTTTGAAAACTATAAATCCTAAAACAACGGTGTTTAATGGCACTAGTGAATTTAAAATTGAAGTAACAGCACTGTCTATCTTTGTTTCCGGGCAAGCGAATAAAAAAGAAAGAAAAAAAGCACCTAACAAGCCCGTAAGTGCAATCCATTTACAATCGTTCCTTTTTATTGTTCTTATTTTCCTAAAACCAACAATAAATAAAAACAAACCAGTAAAAATAATTCTTAACGCACCAAGCTGTATTGGACACAATCCAATTAATACTTTTTTAATAAGTATAAATGAACTTACCCATATAACAGAAAGTACAATTAAGTGCATCCATTTTATCTTATTTGGTCTCATAGGATACAAACTAAGATTTAACACTATTATTTTTCAACTAAAACCCATATGTTAATTAATAACAAAAGTGTCATTTTTAATATAATAAACCGCATTATTTAGTAATTTTGTTTTAGTAAACGGATTATTTTTTTTAAAACATTTACATATGAAAACAATAAAGATTTTTTTTAGCCTAGTTTTACTAGTTGCTTTTACTTTTGGTTGTAAAAATGAAGCAAAAGCCGAAGTTAAAACTATTGAAATAGAAACAGCGGAATCCACTAAAAAACTAGATCCTAATGCCACTTATGCAAAAGCTGAATTTACTATTGATGGTATGACCTGTCAAATAGGGTGTGCTGAAACAATTCAAAAGAAATTAGGGAAAATGGAAGGCGTAAAATCTGCAGTGGTAGACTTTGATAAACGTTTAGCTATGGTTGAATATAATGATTCCAAGGTAACTACAGCATCTCTAGAGGCTACAGTAACTAAGGTTGCTGACATATACAATGTAAGCAACATGAAAACTGTTGAAGATTTTTCTAAATAAAGTTTATACTTTCAATAATTTAAAAGCTTTTCCTTAAAAGGAAAGGCTTTTTTTATTTCCACTGTAACGTTTCCATAATACGTTTAATATCCTTTTGTAAATAATTGGCAGCTGGTAAAATGGAATCATAATTAGGTTTTGCATAAAAATAAAGCGAACCCGTTAAAAAATGATTCACGCTATCTGTAACATGAAATTGAGATTGTGACGCCACATTTCCTTTTACCTCATAGTACTTACCATAAACACGACGCTCTTTATTAGCATAAGGGAATACAGGTATCTCATCTGCTTTAATCATGTGTTTTTCTGTTAGTTTTTCGGCATCGCGTAGAAAACTGGATAAGTTTTTCTGTTCACCATTTATAGCCTTATAGGTTAAAAATATGGTACCTTTTAAAGATGGATACGAAATATTAACACCATAACTTTCGGTTTTACTTTTTACAGCCTTTAAATCTACTTTGGAAGCCAAAATATTTGTTTCAAAACTAAATGGTAACTCTAAATTGGAGTCTACATACGTTGCCTTAGGGTATTCTAACCTTAAGTAACCTTTTGGTTTTGGAACAACATCTTCCCCACAAGAAAAACAAATTACAAACAATAAAAGAAATATATTTTTACTCATTAGTTTATGGTCAACTTTACACGTTTAATTCGTTTTTTATCTAAGGCTTCAATAGTAAAAACGTAATTTTTAAAAAATATTTTAGAATGACGCTTAGGGAAGCTACCCGAAATCTCTAAAACAAAACCCGCTATAGTTTCTGCTTCTCCTTTATGCTCTTCAAAAATAGAATCATCTTCAATTTTTAAAACCTTATAAATATCTTTTAAAGCTATTTTACCTTCAAATATATAATTATTATCGTCTAGCTTAGAATAATTTAAATCTTCATCATCAAACTCATCGCTAATATCTCCAACAATTTCTTCAATAATATCTTCCAAAGAAATTAAACCAGAGGTTCCTCCATATTCATCAACCACAACAGCCAAGTGTACTTTCTTTTCTTGAAATTCTGCCATTAAATCGTCTAACTTTTTATTTTCTGGAACAAAAAACGGCTCTCGAATTAACGTTTTCCAATCAAATTGAGTTTTATCTATATATGGCAATAAGTCTTTAACATAAAGAACACCTTTTATTTGATCTACATTCTCTTCATAGACCGGAATTCTAGAATAGCCATTAGCTATAATTTCGGGCATAATTTCTGCATACGTTTGCTCTAAATTAAGCGCAAAAATATCAATACGCGGTCTCATAACCTGTTTGGTATCTGTATTACCAAAAGACACGATACCTTGTAAAATTTTCTGCTCTTCTTTAGTGGTATCTTCTTCACTGGTTAACTCTAAAGCCTGCGATAATTGATCTACACTTAAATTAGATTTTTGCTTTCCCAACTTTTTATGAATCGCCAATGTTACACTTTGCATAGGCATACTTAAAGGCGTTAAAACAACATCTAAAACTTTAAGCGGATACGCCATAAATGAAGCAAACTTTACTCTATTTCTATTAGCATATATTTTTGGCAAAATTTCTCCAAAAAGTAAAATTAAAAAGGTAACAATTACAACCTCCAAAGTAAACTTTAATGCAGGCGAACTTATATTTTCAAACATATTACCTCCTAAATATGCAAACAAAATAACTATGGCAATATTTATAAAGTTATTAGCTACTAATATGGTAGCTAGCAATTTTTTAGGACGTTCTAAAAGTGTAGATATAATTTGAATTCGTTTAGACTTCTCTTCTAAACTCTCGTCAATATCTGTCCGCGTAAGCGAGAACAAAGCGACTTCAGCTCCAGAAATAAGAGCTGAACATATTAACAACAAAAACAATAAGGCAAAACCAGCAATTACTGGAAAATTAATTGCTATAAATAAGGGTTTTAAACTCGCGGGATCAGGATCCAAATTTTATCGTTTTAATTAAATTATAGTTTTAAAATGGGAGATCATCATTATCTGCAACAGCATTGTTACTGGCTTGAGATGTTACATTTGGTGTTTCGGCAACGGACTTATTAGCGGCATTGGCTTGCGCTTCCTTTTTAGTAGATAAAAATGTAAATTCATTACATTGAATTTCTGTAGAATAACGTTCATTACCTTTATCATCCTGCCACTTCCTCGTTTTTAAACGGCCTTCAATATAAACTTTATCACCTTTGCTTAAATATTTTTCACAAATTTCTGCACCTTTATTTCTTACAACAACATTATGCCATTCGGTATTTGTAACACGTTCATTAGTTTGCTTATTGGTGTACGTTTCATTTGTAGCTATTGGAAAGCGACCAACACTACCGCCGCCTTCAAAATAATGCATTTTCACTTCATCTCCCAAATGCCCAATTAGCATTACTTTATTTAAGGTTCCAGACATAATTAATTGTTTTAAAGAAGACAAAAATAACTATTTGTATTCCATTTCTTTAAAATTAATAAAAAAATATGATTGCTCACAGTATTCTTTAAAAATTAAAGTTGTCTATAAAATTCCCTATTAAAATAGGCACTGCAAAATTGTCAATTTCATCAATCAAAACACCTTCTTTTAAAAGCTTTTTAGTTTTAATAATCCAGAATTTGGTGTATAAATGTTGATGCGATAATTTATGAACTATTGTGTCCTTATTATATAGTAGCAATTCAAAAGGTAAACCTTTTACAAAATCATGTTTTTTCACTAATTCAAAAACAGATTCGTAATTAGCCTCTTCTTGTGTCTCTGTTAACGGAAATTGATACAAGTTTTGCCAAATACCTTTTCCTTTTCTTTGCTCAAGAATGGTTTTTCTATCCTCAGATATAAATACTAAAAAATTAAAGTGCTTTTTTTTCGCTTTCGCAGATTTAATTTTTACTGGTAATTCTATAATTTTATTTTTCTGCAAAGCCACACAACTATTTTTAAACGGACAGACATTACAATCTGGATTCTTTGGTTTGCATTGCATAGCACCAAACTCCATAATGGCTTGATTAAATTCGGCAGGCTGTTTTTCATCTATTAATTCTTGTGCTAATAACTTAAATTCTTTTGCACCTTTTGATGAATTAATAGGAGTGTCAACTCCAAAATACCGAGATAAAACACGGTAAACGTTTCCATCAACCACTGCTGCATTTTCATTAAAACAAATAGATGCAATAGCACTTGCTGTATAATCACCAACCCCTTTTAGCTGTAATAACCCTTTATAATTATTAGGAAACACCCCATTTAGTTCATCAACAACATATTTTGCTGTTGCATATAAATTACGTGCTCTAGAATAATAGCCAAGTCCTTGCCATAACTTTAAAACATCTTCTTCTTTTGCTTTTGCTAGATCAAAAACCGATGGGAATTCACATAAAAAAGTATTGTAATACGGCAACCCTTGTTTAACTTGAGTTTGTTGCAATATAATTTCAGACAACCAAATACAATACGGCTCTGAAGTTCGCCTCCAAGGAAGATCCCGCTTATTAATTGAATACCAGATGGTTAATGTTTTTGAGAATTTCATTTACAGAATATAAATAGCAGACAAAAGTAAACGTTTATATTCTTAAATTTTAATGAATTAGGTTTGAAATATTGAATTTTAAATTCCTATATTTGCATCCCTTTAAAATTTATAGTAACCTAAAATAAAATACAGTACAAATGACGAAGGCTGATTTAGTAGCAAAAATTTCTGAGAAATTAGGAATTGAAAAAGGAGATGTTCAAGCAACAGTTGAAACATTTATGGAAGAGGTGAAAACTTCTTTAGAAAGTGGAGATAATGTTTATTTAAGAGGTTTTGGAAGTTTTATAATTAAAACAAGAGCAGAAAAAACTGGAAGAAACATTTCTAAGAATACTACTATTAAAATTCCTGCACATAATATTCCTGCATTTAAACCTGCAAAAGTTTTTGTAGAAGGTGTAAAAACTAATGTAGACGTTAAATAAAACATTTAAAAAGAATTATTAATTTAAAATACACGATACTATGCCAAGTGGTAAAAAACGTAAAAGACATAAAGTAGCGACACACAAACGTAAAAAACGTAGACGCGCTAACCGTCACAAGAAAAAGAAATAAGTCAAAAAAAAAGTAGTTAGGTTAACTACTTTTTTTTTGATTCTAAAAACAACAATAACAAAGTTCTTTGAAATGAGTTCGTTCAAATTAAACAATGAACTCCACGGATTAAAATCCTGTGAATGCCTATACTAATATATTGAAACGCGTTTCAAGACATTAATTTACGGCATTATATCTTGTTGGTAACATTACTAGCTAGATGAAAAAATAATGTATAATCTATCTATATAATTTGATTATTGGTTACTCGTTAATAGTTGTTAATTTGTTAGCTTATAAAGCTTTCATACCAAAAACTATTAACCATTAACTTATTAACTAAAATGTATGGATAAAAATTAACTAAATGGATAAAGAATTGATTATTCGATCTAGTTCCGATCACGTTGATTTTGCCTTATTAAAAGATGGGAAACTTATTGAATTACAGAAAGATGAAGGAGCAAACAAATTTTCGGTTGGTGATGTGTTTATCGCCAAAATAAGAAAAGCTGTTCCAGGACTTAATGCTGCATTTGTAAATGTAGGTTATGAGAAAGATGCATTCTTGCATTATCATGATTTAGGTCCAAAACTCCCTTCCCTTTTAAAATTCACCAAAAGTGTAAGCGCAGGTAAACTAAAAGATTTTTCATTAAAAAATTTTCCATTTGAAAAAGATATTGATAAAGACGGCAAAATTGTCGATGCCTTAAAATCAAATCAATCGCTATTGGTACAAATAGTAAAAGAACCTATATCAACTAAGGGTCCAAGAATTAGTTCTGAGCTTTCTATAGCTGGTAGATATATTGTTTTAGTTCCTTTTTCTAACCGCATCTCTATTTCTCAAAAAATAGAAGATAGAGGAGAAAAAGACAGATTAAAACGATTGGTTAAAAGTATCACGCCTCAAGGGTTTGGTGTTATTGTTCGTACTGTAGCACAAGGCAAAAGAGTAGCAGAGCTAGATAAAGATTTACAAAACTTGCTAAGTCGCTGGACAGCAATGAGTAAAAAGCTACACAAAGCACATCACCCAAGTAAAGTACTAGGTGAAATGAATAAAGCTTCGTCAATTTTACGAGACATTTTCAACGATACTTTCACTAGTATTCACGTTGATAATGAAGAGCTTTACTATCAAATTAAAGAATACGTGCAAGAAATTGCACCTAAAAAAGAATCAATAGTTAAACAGTATCAGTCTAAAGTCCCAATTTTTGAAAAATTTGGAATAGAAAGACAAATTAAAACCTCATTTGGTAAAACCGTTTCTATGTCTAAAGGTGCGTATCTAGTAATAGAACACACAGAGGCACTACATGTTATAGATGTAAATAGCGGTAATAGATCTAACAAAGCTAATAGTCAAGAGGACACAGCATTAGAAGTTAATTTAATAGCTGCTACAGAAATGGCTCGTCAATTACGTTTACGTGATATGGGAGGCATTATAGTAGTTGATTTTATTGATATGACCAATGCTGAAAACAGGCAAAAACTTTTTAATCACCTTCGTGACGAAATGAAGGATGATAGAGCTAAACACAAAATATTGCCTCCAAGTAAATTTGGATTGATACAAATTACAAGACAACGTACACGTCCAGAAATGGAAATTAAAACGCGTGAGGAAAATCCAGACGCGATTATTAACGGTTCTGAAGTTGAAGCGCCAATAGGCTTAGTAGACAAAATTGAACATGATCTTGATTTACTATTAAAGAAAGACTACAAAAAGGTAACCTTAAACACACATCCTTTTATAGCAGCCTTTTTAACTAAAGGTTTTCCATCATTACGTTCAAAATGGTTTTTTGAACATAAAAAATGGGTGAAAATTTTACCAAGAGATGCTTACACATACTTAGAATACCACTTTTTTGATCAAGAGGGTAATCAGGTTAAATAACTTAAAAAACCCGCAACTTTATAGTTAGCGGGTTTTTTGTTTTTATAAATTTTGAATATCCGTAATTAGGCATAATTATAAAAAAGGCTTATTTTGGATAAAAAAATAAGGATGAATATTTTCAGTTTTACAGCCCATTTTGATGGTGAGGAGTCCTGTCGTAATCACTTTAAGGCAGAGCGAGATAAAATAGGAGTTGTCTGTAAAAGATGTGCTCACGATAGTCATTATTGGATAAA